>NZ_JBHUNT010000002.1:0-47310 GCF_042685745.1 Prauserella oleivorans
CCTGACGCACTACCCCGACCACGAACAGGACGTCGGCGCGTGCGACTGGGTGGTGCTCAACGGCAACCGCCGGCTGGCGGCCGCGCGAAAGGCCGGACTCGATGAGGTGCCGGTGCATGTGCTCGACCGGCTCGGCCGGGACGACTACCTCGACGAGTCGGTGCTGATCGAGAACATCCACCGCGAAGCCCTCCCGCCTCTCCGGGAGGCCCAGGCCCTCCAGCTGCTGACGGAGCGGCACGGCTCCCAGCGCACCGTGGCGAAGCGCATCGGCAAGACCCAGGGCTACGTGTCGCAACGGCTGGCGCTGCTGAAGCTTGCCCCTGAGCTCGGGGACGCATTGACGGCGGGCCAGCTGCGGGTGGAGGACGCGCGGCGGGTGGCGAAGCTGCCGCACGACGCGCAGCGCACCGAGTGGCAGCGGATCCAAGCGGGTGATTACGCCGTAATCACCCCCGACCAGGACGACGGGAGCGGGCCCGAGCCGGCGTCGAGTGATTACGCCGTAATCACCCCGAGCGAGAAGCCGCGCCGCACTCGGGACAAGGTGCCCACGATGGCGGTTCAGACCCCGGAGCAAGTCGCAGCGGCGCTACGTAAGCACTTCGACGCGAGTGAGCTAGCGACCCTGGTGCGATTGCTCAGCGAGGCCGCCGGCTGAGCACCGGCCACCCGGCAGATGTTTTCAGGTGGACGGTCCACCGAGGTGTGCACCGGGCGTCCACTGGAGAGGTGCGAGTGGACAGCTGACTGCCTCGATTGAACGCTGGGGTGTACACCTCGCCCGTCCACCGGGTGTACCACCTGGTGGACAAGTGGGCGCCGTTTCCGCTGGTCACGCCAGGTGTACACCTGGACAAGGTGTACACCTGGCGTGTCCACCTGGACGCTGCTGCGGTGTACATCTCCGGGCGGTGGACTCTGTACCTCTGGTGCGGCGGGTGGACACCACTGGCCGCCTGGACGTGTACACCTGACCGTCCACCTGGAGCTTCGTGTTCTCCCTCGGCGGGGTCGGTGGACATCGGTCATGGTGACACCGGGACGGCCACCTCGGGGCCACCATGAGGTGTCTCGTGAGGCCGCCGCCAAATGCTGTGGACGTCGTGTCTGCGGCCGCCTCCACCGCGGCCGCAGACACGTGCCCCACTCCAGGGCCAGATGGAGAGAAATCCGGAAAGCCATCCGGCGCCTGTGAGAGGGGCTGTCCCCGGCCGGAACCGGTGCCGACGACTGGGCTCCCGCGGACGAGCAGAGGGCAGAGTCGGCGGCCCCTCACACGGTCCCCCTCTGCAACCTCGCACCAGCGTTTCCGCAGGTCAGGACTGGTTGCACCCAGGTTGCGTCGGTTGGTTGCGTCGTGGTTGCATCACCACCAGCCCACAAGCCGCTGACCAGGCACAACGCGATTCCCTCGCGCGTGCGCGCGCGTACGCGACGCGCGTCGCGCCGCTTAGACCCCGCCTCCTAGCCCGCAATCCCACTCGCGCCCGCGCAGGTTGCGTTGCGATGGGCATGCCGGCCTGCCCATCGGGTTCTCCACAGCCGACTCGTATAAATCGTTATACGAGTCGGCTGTGGAGTGAACCAGGTGACTCGCCCGCCAGCCTGATGGTGTCCGGCGCGGGCCCAGGTGCCGGGCCGCCGTTCGACAACACGGAGGCAAGGGGCGACTGCCGGGACTAGCCGGTTCCGGATTTCGTGCCGCTGAGATTGTCTGAGCTGGGCTAAGCGGGTGCCGCCCGGCCTTGTTGTCAGGTGATGGATGTTCGTGCGGCTGCGGAGCGATCAGGCAGCAATTCGGCGGCGTGATGATCGATTGCCCCGGCCGGTCTGGACCTTCGTTCGGTCCAGGCCTCCCCAACACTCACCGAGATCCGAGATCAGGCCCTGAGATCGTCTCTGCGGACTTGAAACGCCTTGCGAGGAGGGGAAGGCGGCGCGAGCCGTGCTGGGCCGCACACGGCCATGTCAGCGGGTCGTTTGGACGATTTTTGTCGATCATGGTCACGACACCTCGCGTTCCGGCGCGCTCGTCGACGGGCTCACGGCGGTCACGCGATGGCGAGGTCGGAGAAGCGGCAGTAGTGCAGCTGATGCGCGATGGTGATCGTGCAGGTCGGTCCGCCGCGGTTCTTGGCCAGGATCAAGTCCACCTCGCCGGCGCGTGCATCGTCCCGTTGCTGGGAGTCCGGGCGGTGCAGCAGCATCACAATGTCGGAGTCTTGTTCGATCGCGCCGGATTCGCGCATGTCGGCCAGCATCGGGCGTTTGTCCGCCCGCTGCTCGGACGCGCGGTTGAGCTGGCTCAGCATCAGCACCGGTACCTCGAGTTCCTTGGCGAGCAGCTTCATCTGCCGTGACAGCTCCGACACTTCTTGCTGCCGATTCTCGTTACGGGTGGTCGGCGTCATCAGCTGCAGATAGTCGACGATCACAAGAGCCAGCCCTTGCTTGCGCTTGATCTGTCGGGCGCGGGCCCTGATCTGGGCCGGCGTGGCGCTGGTGTCGTCGTCGATGACCAGGTTCCCGCGGTAGGGGTGCAGGTCGTCCAGTCGGCGTTCGATGCGCGCACGGTCGTCAGCGGACAGGCGACCGCGGTGGCCGTAGTCGGCGAACCGGACACGGGACTCGGCGCAGATGATCCTGTCCCACAACTCGCCGGCCGACATCTCCAGGCTGAAGAGAGCGACGGTTTCGTGCTGCTTGAAGGCTGTGTGCCGGGCGAAATCCAGCGCGGCCGTCGACTTCCCAACGCCTGGGCGTGCGGCGACTGTGACCAGCTGGCCCGGTTTGAGCCCCCCAAGGACCTCGGTCAGATCCAGGTACGGCGTAGGCAGGCCCGGATCTACGCGGCCGGCCTGGACGTCGTCGAGGTGGGCAAGCCGGTCGGCCACGAGATCATCGAAGGTGACCATGCCGCTGGTGGTGGCACCACGCCGGTCACTGACCTCGTCCAGCCGGCCTTGCAGTCGGGTGAGCAGCTCGTCGACGTCGCCGTCGACACGAGCGGCGTTGACCGCCATCTGCGTGGCGTGGGTGCCGATCTCGACCAGCTGGCGCAGGTCGGCCTTCTCCCGCACGATCTGCGCGTAGTACCCGGCGTTGGCGGCCGTGGGCACCACGGTGATCAGGGTGTGCAGATACGGCGCCCCACCCACTCTGGCCAGCTCACCACGATGCTGCAGCTCTGCTGACACGGTGATCGCGTCTGCCGGCTCGCCTCGGCTGTAGAGGTCGAGCGCCGCGCTGAACACCGCGGCGTGAGCTGGCCGGTAAAAGTCCCGGGCAGTGAGCTGTTCGCTGACCTCGGCAATCGCATCCGGCGACAGGAGCATCGCCCCGAGCACGGACTGCTCGGCCTGGATGTCCTGCGGGGGCTGATGGTCGTCGTGCTGGCCGGCGGAAGCCAGGATGGGCGTTGACATGAAGCCTGTCCCTTCGTGTCGTGACCCGGTCCGGGCTGCCACCCCGGACCGGGCATGTTCGTCGCTGAGCGGACCTGTGACTCAGCCACCAAGCAGGGACAAACCCCCTGCCTGACGGCGGTCAGACGCCACACCGGCGCGCGATCATGCCGCTGGGCAAGTGCGGTGCTGGGTGCACCCGCACAACTCCGGCACACCGGCCACGTCCCGCACGATCGACCCGCCACGGCGCCGCTTCACCCGGGCCTCAGCCGGGTCTCCCTCGGCAGCCCCGCACAACTCGCAGGCGGGCAACACCGGTTCAGGGGACGTTTCGGCAGCCGAGGACTCCGATTCCCCGACCGGCAGAGTCAACTGCTCCTCTGCCAAGTCCGCAGGCAGGTGCTCATCAAGCTTCGTCGTGAACGCGTTCACCAGGAACGTCGCCGGGTTCTTGCCGGCCTTCGCCAGCGCACGACACCCGACCTCAGCCGCCTCATCCAACGAGACACCGTGCTCAGCCATAGCGTTGGTGATCGCGGCGGCCACCCGCCGCAACTCCAGCCGGGACGGCAGCCGCTTGCCGGTGCGTTCCGACCACGCACGCCACGGCAACCGCCGCGCCAGCTCAACAGCCTCGCTACTCACCGAAGCCTCCCCGCCCGTGGCGGGCGGCTCCGCCGCACCGCCCGGCACGGGCTCGATCTCTCCTCTCCTCTCCTCGACGGAGGAGAGGAGAGATCGATCTGATCCCCCCGCGCGCGAGAAAACCCTCTGTGGGGGGTATTGCCTCTGACCTGGGGTTTCACGGGCTTTACCCTCTGCGGGGGGTAGAACCCCCTCGGGCTTTACCCTCTGTGGGGGGTATTGCCTCTGACCTGGGGTTTCACGGGCTTTACCCTCTGCGGGGGGTAGAACCCCCTCGGGCTTTACCCTCTGTGGGGGGTATTGCCTCTGACCTGGGGTTTCACGGGCTTCAGCCCAGATGGGTCCCCAGGCCTCGGGATCGGCGTACGCTGCAGCAAGCTCGCCGGTGTGCGTCGGTCCGCGGTAGCTCTCCGGCGGGTCGAGCCTGACGGTGAAGCTGTCTCGGCTGCGCCCGCCGCCTTTGTCGTGGCTGTAGTGGCGATACACCGTCAGGAACCCGATGCGCTGGAGCCATTGGATGATCCAAGCCGCCTTGTCGTAGCGGCTGTAGCCAGCCCAATGTGCGATCGCCGAGCGAGTGACGGTGATGTGTGCATCGCCATGCGCGTTCGCCGTGCTAGCCAGGAGCTGGTAAACGACAGGCCAGACCTTTTCCGGGCTGGGGTGCGGCTTACCGTTCGGCTGGCGAGGCGGATCGAGCAGCAGGCAGGCCGGAATCCAGGTATCAATCTGGACACCTCGTGGCGTGTTCTCCAGCTTGACCTCGATGCCCTCGGCATGTGTCGTGCCGCCGGTGTGGGTCACTTTGCCACCTCCACGGCACCGAGTCGAAGGGCTTCGGCACGGATCGTGCTCACCGGGTCTGTTTTGGCGCTGAACTTGAACCACTCGCCGTGTGTTCGTTGCCGCGCGAACTCAATGTGTAGCTGTTGCTCGATGTCTCGGCTTCCCTGCGCGAACCACCGGACTCGAAGCGGTGCAGGGCTCGTCGTCTGGAGTGATTTCAGCCGTTGGGAGAGATCGGTGGTTATTCCGATCTTCACGTGAGGACTGTTGTCTTCACCGATGACGTAGATGTATGTGTCCGGCCTCTGCGTCGTCCGTGCTTCTCGCAGCAGCTCTTCCCGTCGCTGCTCTGCCTGCTGCTCGAGGTTTGCACAGACCTCGCAGAACAGGAGAACCGGCAACCCTCGATCCCGTGCCTCTAGCGCGCTGTACAGGTCGCTCGGGCTGAGTGGTCCGCGATAACCGGTCGGTTCCTCTTGGTTCACGAACCATGAGTCATTGCTGCGGGCGAGGAATCCGATCTGCTGCAGATAGTCGAGCAGCCAGTCCAGATCTTTCACCGCGACGCCGGAGACCTGCGACAGTCGACTCCGGTCAATCGTCCCGAGTTCGAGAAAGGTCTGGGCTGCGGGCAAGATCGCGTTGGCCAATGTTGGCGGGACCAGCGAGCCATCGCGTCGCCTCGGTGGCATCAGTCGAACACAGGCGGTGACCCAGAACGGCACCCCGAACATCGGTGGCGGACTGAGACGTCGATGCCACGTCCTGTCGTCGGAGTGCTCGTGCTTGCCCCACCGCGGCAGCAGACCGAGGTGGGTGGCTGCGGCGAGGCCGACTGTGAACTGATCCTGCTCATCGACCCTGTCGAGCGAGTGAAGGTCCTGGTCAAAGGGAGGTTCGTTGTTGAGCGGAGTGCTCACCGATTCGTGCCTTTCGCAGATCGGTGCGGTGTCCCTGCCCTGATGACCCGGTGATGTACGCCGCCGAAACCGACGCTTCGCCGGTGGCATGTTGTACGATAAGACCAGGCGCGGCGGGGACAGCCGCAGTCTTGGAACGACGAACCCCTCGCATGACCGGCCAAAGTCTTGAGCGGGGGGTCGTCGCATATCTGGACCCCTTTTCGTGGGCTCGGCATTCGTAGCTGCAGGTGCTACCTGCCTGCCGCCCACGTGGCTGAGCTACCTCATGCAGCGGTCTCCCCCTCCCGCGCTCGCTTCTCGCGGAGTGCCTGCTCGGCTTCAGCCCACAGGTCGTACGGGACAACCGCGGCGTAGGTACGGTCGTGGAACGTAAGCCCGACTACTTTGCCGCTTCGGACTGCCTTAGTCACGATTCGTGGCGTCTTCACGAACTCACGGGAACCGATGGTTTCCACGTGCGCACGCTCCTCAGTCGTCCAGTGGTGACGGCGATCATCGTAGGTAAGAGTTCGAACTTCGTCCCGCATTTGCTCCCGGTGTGTTGGGCGCTCAACTGGCGAACAACGCTGGCCCGTATCGCCCCTCTTCTCCGGGTTCCTCTGCCAGCCTGGGGAGTACTTGCCCCCCCAGCGGGCCGAACTTCTAGGCCTGCGGGAGGGGTGTTTATCACTGGTGGCACTACTCGACGGCTGAACAACGCGCCGGAGTAGCGATGCGGCAACTCGACCGTTCGGATATGGCGCCAACCTTGACGAACGTAGTAGGCGTGCAGGTCAGTGGCTGTACGCCAAACGTCCATCCGGACTTCGTGGCGTCCTGTCGCGGCCGCGTGGTACAGACTGAAGTCGAGCAGGAGGCGTCCAAGGTTTTGGCCGCGACATTGCACCGAGGTGGCGAGTTTAGCCAGGTAGAGCGCGGGTTGTTGGCGTTCCGCAGTGGTCCAGAACTCCGGGTCCCCTTCGGTGCTCATCGTGATCGTGCCGACCGGCTCATTCGTACTGCCGTCGCGCATCAGCCACGTCTCGCGCCGCGCAATGCTCGCTTTCATCTCCGGGCGCCATCGGCTGTAGGTCGACCACTGGTCACTCCCACGGTTGCGCAGCCACTCCACGCGGTCGTGCAGGAGTCGCATGACCGCGTCGAGGTCGAGCTCACCCGCGTTCCAAATGGTGTAGCTCATTTTTCGACCTCGTAGGTGAGCTCCCAGCGATCGGAGGGGAAAGAGGACGCCATGAAGCGAACCGGGCGTCCATCCGCCGCGTAGCTGATGCGCTCGTGGCGGATGACGTCGAGGCCATGGGAGATTCCTAGCTCGCCGATCTCCCGGGCGTGAGGTCGACGGGAACGGATCACGTCGCGGTGCTTGACCATCTCCATGCCCATCTCGCGAAGGACGTGTCGCCCTCCTCGGGCGATGTTGTCGGGCTTGGCCAGTTCGGTGCCCTTCACCAGCTCGTAGGGGAAGTAGCTATCAGCGATGCAGTAGGGGGTGCCGTCGATGGTCCGGACACGGAGTCGCACGAGTGACAGCTCGCCGTCTGCTAGCTGGAGCGCCTTCGCGACATCGGGTCCAGGGGCCACGGTCTCAACCCGGATGTGTTGGTAAGGCCTGCCGCCCTGGGAGCGGACCGCGTCCTCGAATGCGTCCCGGCCACGGTCATCGGCCTCGAGCACGTACATCGGCAGTTCGTAGCGCGGCAGACGATAGACGTGGGTCCCTCGTCGAGTGGCGGCCTCGAGGTAGCCGGCCTGGTGCAGGAGACCAAGCGCATCCCGAATGACGGTCTTTGAGACGCCGTACTGCTCGGCCAGTTCTTCTCTTGTGGGCAGCGGGTCTCCGTGCTTCAGCTGCCCGGAGTCGATTCGTTCGGACCACTCCGCCGCGATGCGCACATAGGCGGGCACCCCGGTGGCGGCGGTGGGTGTCGTCATCGTCCGTCGTCCTCCTTGCGCCGTGTGTGACCAGCGCATTCCCAATTTGATGTGTCGAACATACCCAAAACTCTTGCGCTCCACCACGGGTGGACCCTATGGTCACATTCGACACATCGAAAACGTCGAACGTGTCAATCAACTGAACACCGACAAGGGCCAGCCGCCTAAGTGGGCGGGCGAGGTGAACGGGATGACCAGCTCATTCGGGCTGGGCAGCGGCAAGGAGATGGCCGTGGAGATGCCCTGAAGCAGAGCAGCAGCGGCTGGTGCCACCACATATCGCAACAACTGGCGCACTCGGTGTGCGCCGGTCACTGCCACACCGGCCCGTCAGGCCACGGGTGTGGCGGTGGCCGAGGGACACCGAGCCCGAGATACGCCGCTGCCCCCGCCGACGCGACCAAACCTCAGCGGGGGCAGCGCAACCACGACACAACCGCGAAAGGAGTCGTGTGCATGGACACGATAACCGTCGACCACGAGAGGTTCCTGGACGCGCTGACCGCCGATGTCGAGCCGTGGCCGGACGCCACGATGATCGACGGCCTGCTCGGGGGTGGCGCGCTGTGACGTGGCGAGTGCAAGCGGCCTGCCGCACCGCGAACGCCGAGCTGTGGTTCCCGCTGGAGGGTTCAGCCGAGGAAGCCGTTGCTAAGCGCGTGTGCTCCGGCTGTCCGGTGCGGGAGGCGTGTCTCGACGACGCCCTCGCTGCAGGTATCGACTTTGGTGTTTGGGGCGGGCTGACCGGCGCGGAACGTCGGCAGCTGCGGCGGCAGGACACGGTGGTGGTGCCGGCATGACCACCGCTACCGCCCCGTGGACGGCAGACACGCTGCTCGCGGCCGCTGTCGACCGGAGCCGCGACCGGATCACCGTCCGCAACGGCGGCATCCGGATCGACGGCCGCCCCGCCACCGAGAGCGAGCTCCGATTGCTTGCCGAGCTGGCCCACAGCGGCCTGATCGACCTCAACACCTTGGACGCGCCTGATGGCGGGCGTTGTTGCTGGCCTACCCGAGCAGGGCAGCAGCAGGCGCGCCGCTGGCGCCACTACATCGGAACGGCCAGGTGAGTCCCGTGATCACGCAACTTCCTGTTTTCGACCGGATCGTCATTCAACCTTCCGAAGCACCCGCTAGCGAACTGCCCGAGCCCGAGCCCACGGTCGCGGATCTGCTGGTGATCGAGACGGGCGACGACGACACCGTCGAGACCCGGATTGAGGCCGCGCTCCGGCTGGCGGCACACGAACAGACCCACCGCGAGCTCATGGCGCTGCGTCGTCACCACGCCATCGCAGCGGAACCGGATGAGGAATCCACAACGGAGTGGAGGACCGCGGCATGACCCCCGCCGTCGACACCGACCCCGAGTCCTCTTCTCTCGAGCCAGGTCGGCTGGCCGAGGAGGACCTGTACCTCGGCGAGATCGGCGAAGGCCGGTTGGCCGCGACCTTGCTGCTGCTGTTGGTCGCCGGGCTCGCGGTGATCGTGGCCGTGTTCTCCCCGGTCGGGCCAGTCACGTGGATGGCGACCACGCTGGGGCTGCTGTTCGGCGCACTCGCCGCGCATGCGCTCCGGGGAGGCGACCGCTGATGCTCTGCGACTGTGCCACCAAAGCCGGCGCTTGACGCGCGCGGCTTCCCGTGATCGTCGGCGGGCCGGGTGATCGCGCCCGTCCCCGGGCGTGCCTGTCCCCGCCGCCCGGCCCGCCGACACCCATCCCGGTGGACGGGGAGACCGGGCCGACTGCGACGAGGTGCGTCGCGGTCTGACCGACCTGGCTCCAGCGCCGGGGCAGCCCCTGGGCCCTCGTGTGTTTCCAGACCGTTGGGTCCGGTGTCTGCCCAGGTCCAGCTGGAACCACCCATCCCGCTTCGACTGTCCTGGGAGGACTCGTCATGTCTACAACCGCTATCGCATCCGATCCGGAGCGTGTGCTTGCCGAGCTCGCTGCCAAGGAGCATCAGCTCCGCGGCCGACTGGTTGACACGACGCTTCCATCACTGCGGTCTTTGATCGCCCGTGATCTCGCCACGGTTGCGCACCAGCAGGCCGATGTGCTTGAGGCTCGGCCGGATCACAAGCCGGGCCGCCACTGGGAGCCGGTGCGGCGGCGCCGGCAGGCGGCGATCTTCTCCGCGCTGTCGGAGATCGAGGAGCTGCGGACGCTGCGGCCTGGCCTTCCGGACGCCTCGCTGCTGCTGGACAACCTCGCCGACCCGGACCCCACCGTGCTGTCCGCGCTCGTACGGCTCTACGCCGCCGCAGCCCGGTAACCGAGAAAGGACGAACACGCGATGGTCAACGGCCACAGCCACACCACGGCGAGCGGCCTGATCGTTCCGGACACGGCCCGCGTTCTCCGCCTCGACGTCCCCGCACCACGGGACATCGTGGACCGCGCACCGCCGCTGCAGCCGACGGCATTCGCGCCGACGCCTATGCCGAACCCCGGCCCGTCGCAGGTGCAGGAGCCGCCGGCCACCACGAAGTCGAGGGCGAAGGCCACGACCACGGAACCCAAACCCGCGACCGGGGTTGTGGGGCCGACGGTCCGGGGCGCGATCGCCTCCTGGATTCAGGCTCGCGCCGACGCCCGCGCAGCCGCACCGCGTCGCCGCCGCAGGCGCGAGGAGGACACCGGCCAGGGCGAGGACGAGACCGTCACCACCGGCGTGTTCGCCACGGTCGCGGCGATTACCGTCACCGTCGCCGGGCTGGCGTTCGCGCTGTCGTTCGACATGATGCGCACCGCCGCCCTGCACTACGGCTGGTCCGGGGCGATGGCGAACCTGTTCCCGCTCATCATCGACGTCGGCGCGATCGGCGGCACGTTCCTCGGTTCGATCTCCGCCAACCGCGTGTACCGGCGGATCGGGCACCAGGTGCTGGTGCTGACGCTGGCCGCGTCGGTGCTGTTCAACGTCGTCGGTCACGACCTCAAGGGTGACCTCGGGCACGGGCAGCCGATGCCCGGCGACCACCACGGGGTGCTGCCGGCGCATTGGAGTTGGACCAGCATCGCGGCCGCGATCCTTGTGCCCGTCTTGCTGGCCGCGTTCGTGCATGCGTTCGCCCGCGCACTGCGGACCTGGCTGGGGCAGCGGCGGGCTGAGCAGGCCGCCCGCGAGGCCGCCGAGCGGGCCGAGGCCGAGCAGGAACGAGCCCGGATCGAGGCGGAACGCCAGCACGCGGCCGAGCAGCAACGTGCCCAGGCCGAGGCCCAGCGTCAGCCGACCCAAGCCCGGGCGCCTGAGCAGCCCACGCGCACAGCCCGGTCCCGGCCGCGTGCGACGAAACAGATCGCGGTGCAGCTCGGACTCCAGCACCACGTTTCCGAACCGCGAGCCCTGGCCGACCTCCTCGATCGTGAGGGCTACGAGCTGCCGGCATCCCGTACCTCGCTGAGCTTGTGGTGTCGGGAGATCAGGGCGGCCGGCACCTGATCGGCGTCGGCCTCACAGACGTCGGTGGGGCGAGGAGCGAGGCCGCGGCCGCCTTCCCTCAGCGGCCGGCCCCTGACAACCCCCTCGGGTTCCCGCCCCACCGACTCCCACCCGCACGACTTGTAGGAGGCAGTACACGTGGCTGGACATCACCGCACCGTCGCCACCGGCAAGGCCCGGCGCACCGGATCCGGGTTCGGCCGTGTCCGGCAGATCCGTGAGCACCTGCCGCCCGGCGAGGCCGCCACGAACCGGCGCCGCAAGCTCCGCGCTGCCGCCCGCGCGATCGCGAACCAGCGGATCAACGTCGCCCGTGACCCGCTGGTGCAGCTGGAGGCGGCCCGTGACTACGTGCGTTCGGCGGCCGCCAAGTACCAGCACGACACCGCCCTCCAGCAGGCCGTGGACGCCCTGCTCGCGATCGGCGACCAGATCTACCGCGACGGCACCCAGCGCCGCCGCGGCTGACCACACCAACCCCACACCACGAAAGGAGCGGCCGACCGATGGCTGCTTTGCCAGAACACACACCGTCGGCGGCCGCGGCCGCCCCCACCACCGAGGAGCAGCAACGGCACCTGCACGCCGTCCCGGCCACACCGGACACCACCGCTGCCACGGAGGGGGCCGGCGGTGATCGGGCGGCGTGGATCAGCTGGCTCGCCGAGGCCGCCACGCCGCAGTCCGGGCTCTACACCGACCGGCCGCTGTCGCTGGCCGAGGAGTGGCGACGGGCCCGTGATGGCGCCCAGCTCGCCGAGCGTGGCCCATTGCGGACCGCCGAATCCGCCTACGGCGTGGTCGCCGTCGCCAACAAGGCCGCCGTCCGCACCTGGGAATGGGTCGTCGACCACCCGGCGCGGCTGGCCGGTGTGACCGCACTGCTCGCGCTCGCCGCCGCGTTCCCCGGCACCCGGCCCCTGCTCGCCGCGCTGCTCTATCCGTTCGCCTGGGCGCACGCCGCCCTCGACTGACACCAAGGGAGACACACCGATGTCGTGGATTCTGTGGCTCTCCGGGATCTTCTTTCTGGTCCTGCGCCGCATCCTGATGAGGAAGGACTTCAAGTTCGCCTGGATCCTGCACTACGCCCTGCTGATCCTCGGGATCTGGGCGCTGGCCTACGCCCCGATCCCGTTCTTGTCGGAGGCGTGGAACACGCCCGGCGAGATCGCCGCGAACATCTTCGAACTGGTCGTGAACTGGGTGATCGGCCTGTTCGGCGGCAGCGCCGGCGCCTCCTATGTGGCGGCGGTGATTCTCGTGCTGATGCTGGTCGGCACCGTGATCGACCTCTGGGACAAGAAGCCGAACGCGGTGGCCAAGACCACGGTGTATGTGGCGCCGGCGCTGGTGCTGGTCACCGGCGGCGTGGTCGCCTCCACTCTCGGCGAAGCGATCGCCTGGGTCGGCTACGCCGCGCCGAACATCGTCATGACCCTCACCAGCTGACAGGAGGCCAGCTATGGACCCGGCATCGGCACTGTTTTTCGCCCTGCTGCTCACGGTGGTGGGGGCCAAGACGATCGGCGCGGCCGTCACCGACACCGTGGCCGTCGCGAAAGGTAAGGAACCGCCGTCGAAGCAGCGGTTCGAGGAGCGGCAGCGACGCCGCGAGGCCAAGGGCCAGCAGCGGCAGGCCGACTCCGGCCCGTGGCGTCGCCGCTGGCGCAACGCGATGGCCGAGCAGCGCGAGAAGGTCGACGCCCGCCACGAGGGCGCGATGCGTTGGCTGCGCGACAACCGTGACCAGCTGGTCGCCAAGGAGTACCGCAAGCGGGAGCGGCGAGCCCGCCGCTGGGAGCAGGTCGGCGCTGCTGCAGGCGGTTTCGCCGCCGCCAGGGGGCTGCGAGGCCGGTTGACGGCCGCGGTGCAGGCCGCCCGCGCCGACCACGCCGCCCGCCCTGATCCGTACGCCGGTTTGGACCAGCTGGACTCGGTCGACGAGCTATGCCAGGCGTACGACACCGCGCAGGACGACCTGCGGCGCGAGGCGGTGCGGGAGGAGCTGCACCGGCGCGGCTACGGCGTGCTGGCGGCCACGATCGGTGCACCACCCACGCTGCGCGACCGGATCACCAAGGCGGCGCTGGCCGCCCAGCAAGCCGGTCAGGACACCACGTTGGCCGGCCTGGACGCCTTCACCGGGCGGCGCGGCCTGATCGAACAACACGAGTTGGCCGCCCAGCAGCAAGCCAAAGCCGACGCCGAACAGGCGACGGTGCTGCCGTTCCGACCCAGGGAGGAGGACACCACCGCCGCCGGCGACGGTGAGCAGACGCCGACGGACACCGAGAACCACCCCACCAACTGCGACGACACCACCGACACCGGCACCGCTATCCAGGAGGTACAGACCATGAGCGCACCCGCGCACTCCGGCGAGATCACCTCGCTCACCGACGCGATCACCTTCGCCGTGGAATCCCGCGGCTATTGTCAGCAGATCGGCGGCACCTTCGAGGCCGCGCAGGCGCAGGCCCAGGCCACCGCCAGCGAGATCACCGAGCAGGGCAGCCGGATCGAGCTTGCGCAGTCCACCTTCGCCGGACAAGGCATGGATGTTTCCGCCGCGCAGATGGGCAAGGTCCACGAGGCGCTGTCGATGCTGGCCGCGAAGGCGCAGGAAGCCGCTGAGGTCAACGCGCAGTTCCAGGAGGCGCTGGCGATGGCGTCCAGCGCCCTCGACGAGGCCAAGACCGCGCTGGAGGCGCAGCAGGGTCTGGCCGAGCAGGCCCAGGCCCACAACGGCAACCTGGCCAAGGACACCGCCTTCTACGCCAACGCCTAACCCCGGTCTGAGCCGCACTCGACGCCGCACACCACACGCACGCGCGGTGTGCGGCGTCCATGGGCAGCTCAGCCCCCCGACCCACACACCAAGGAGAGGAGCCCGGCGTGTCCACTCGCACCCCCGACGTCGGCGACGAGCTCGCCGAGGTCGCCTCCCACGCCACTGACCCACGCGCGGCCCGCGCCGCCCAGGTCAACGCCCGCACCCAGAAGCTTTACGACACCGCCCTCCAGCGGGAAATGCGGAAAGCTCCCGGCGAGCGGCGTTCCGAGCGTGTGCTGTGGCGCGAGGCCCGCAAGCAGGCCGAGCGGGAAGTGCGCGGCGAAGCGGTGCGCGGCTGGATGGCCGAGCACACCAAGGCCGCGGTCACCACCGTCACCGCCGACATACGGTCGGCCGTGCACCGCAATCGCCGCCAGCTCGCCCCGTTGGTGATCGCGGCGCCGTTCGCGCTGCTCGGGTTCCTCGCCAACCTCGTGTGCAGCCAGGGCACCGGCCAGCCGCTCGGTGTCTCCGCCCTTGTCACTGCGCTGGCGGCCGTGGGCGCGTGGTTCGCGTGGTCCAAGGGCGCCGGCGCCCGGTTCCCCGCGCTCCGCGCCCGCGTCCCGGCCGCGTTCCGCGCGAAGGTGCAGGCCGGGCTCGGTGTCGGCGTCGTGTTCGTCGCGATCATGCCGTTCACGCCGTGGAGCGAGTGGCTGTCCGGGCCGTGGCTGCTGCTGGTATTCGCCACGTTCTGGCTGTCGCTGTCGTGGTGGCGGCACGTCGACCACCCGATCCCCGGTGCCGACGACACCAGCACCCCAGAGCCGGTGATCCCGGAAACCGGCGACGACGCCCTCGCCGCGCAGCCCAAGCGCATCCAGGGCATCCTGGCCGCCTGGGCCGAGAAGGTCGCCGCCGGCAAGAAGCCTCCGGTGCGCGGCTCGACGCTGCGCTACCTCGAGTCCACCGACTCGGTGGACTCCTACGCGATCGAGCTGGATGAGGAGGGCGACGTCACCGCCTCCCAGGTCGGCCAGCACCTCGAGAAGATCGCCATGCGGATCGGTGTGCTGCCGGACGCGTTGTCGTTCGAGCCGTCCACCAGCGACCCGTGTGTGGTCTACATGCGGCATCTGGTTGGTGTTCCGGACTTCACCTACACCGGCCCCGTGGTGCTGTGCGACGGCGAGCCCGTCTCCTCCCGCTGGGAGATCACCCCGGGCTCCTGCGTGGACATCGTGTACGGCTACTATCTCGACGGTCGTGGCCACGTCGCCTACCGGGTCGTCGACGAGGGCGGGGTGCTCTGCCACTACATCCTCGGCTCCAGCGGGTCCGGCAAGACGGTCCAGCTGGAGGTGATCGGGATCGCGCTGCGGTTCCTCGGCGCGTACCTCATCTACGCCGACGGGCAGAACGGCGCGTCGTCGCAGACGCTGGCCGAGTGCGCCGACGAGTTCTACACCTCCGCCCCGGAGGACATCGACCGGCTCGCACGTCGGCTCATCGGTGTCTGCGCCGTCCGCAACCGTGAGCTGCGGGAGAACAAGGCGCTGCGCAACCGCTACTCCTACGACCCGCACCGGCCTCCGATCATCGTGATGTTCGAGGAGGGGCACCGGTTCTGGGAGGACCACGGCCACCTGTTCGGCAAGTACGGCTCGGAGATCCGCAAGCTCGGTGTCGGCTACGTGGGCGCCTCACAGGACTTCGACCTGGCCAAAACGTTCGGTGGATCGTCGCGGCTGCGGGATGCGTTTCAGGCCGGCGGGTCGCTGGCGTGCATGCGGCTCACCGAGCGGACCCGCACCGGCATGCTTCCGGCGTCGTGCCCGGACCTGACCACGGTGCCGAAACACGGCTACGGGTTCGCTCCGTATTCGGAGCGTCCGGCCGCGCTGTGGCGCACCCCTCGCTTGGCCTACACCGCGAAGCGGCCCCCGAAGCCGGAGGACGGTGAGCGCTGGCCGGAGGACTGGATGCGTCAGTACGATCCCGCGGAGCTGGACCCGCTCGCCCAGGCTGGTCTGGACATGGGTCAGTCGGCCGCCGACGACCTGCACGCGGACACCAGCCAGACCAGCACGGTGGCGACGGTCGTGCACTTCCCGGGCGCCTCGTCCTCGACCACCGAAACCGAGGCCGAGGACCTGACCGCGGGCCAGGCCGAGGCTGAGGCTGAGGTCACCGGCAGGCGTGGCGACATCACCGAGGCACAGCGACGGGTGCTGGCCGCGCTCACCACCCTCGCCGGTGCGCGAACCGCCCAGGCCGTCGCCGACGAGCTCGGTATCTCCCGGCAAGGCGCCGAGAAACACCTCAAAGCCCTCGTGGACAAGGGCAAGGTTGTCCGCGAGCACGGCCTGTGGAAGGTCACATGAGAGGAGCACTACGTGGCAGGACCAGACACGTCCGCCGTCGAGCGGCGCTGCTGGAAGATCTACGAGCAGGCTGACGCGGCCTGGCGTCGCTCACCGGACGAAAGCGCCGCCGAGTACGAGGCCATGGCACTGATGGTCCAGGCGGCCAACGCCGGCCTGCTGGCGCGGCTGGTGCAGGTCGAGGAACGCCGCCGCCGCTAGCCCAAAACCCGACCCGGCAAGGCCCGGGGACACGCACATCACGCGTGTCCCCGGGCCTTTCTCATGTCCAAGGAGGGGGAACCACCCAATGATGGGCCGCACGCACGCCGCCACCGGCGTCCTCGCCGGACTCCTCACCGCACCACTTCTCGGTGTCGACGACCCCGCCCAGATCGCCGTGTTCGCCGCCACCACCGCCGGCTACGCGCTCCTGCCCGACCTCGACCACCCCGGAGCCCGCGCCTCCCGGCTGCTCGGGCCCGCCAGCAAAGCCGCCTCCCACATCCTGCGCGCCGCCTCCGCCGCGCTCTACACGCGCACCAAGGGGCCACGAGACGAGGACTGCACCGGAACACACAGGCACCTGTCCCACACCGTGCTGTTCGCCCTGGTCCTCGGTGGACTCGCCGCGTGGGGCTCCGCCGCATCGCCGTGGATCGCCCTGGTGGTCGTGGCGCTCGGCCTGCTGCTGGCCGAGAACGCCCTTGGCGATTGGGTGCTCCCGGTCGCGACCGGGGCGGCGCTGTGGTGGTCACTGACCACCTCGGACCCGCTGGCGGCGCTCGACACGCTCGGCCTCCAGCTCGGCATCGCCGTCACGGTGGGCTGCATCACCCATTGCCTCGGCGACGCGCTCACCGAATCCGGCTGCCCGTTGCTGTTCCCGCTGCCGATCGCCGGCGAGACCTGGTACGAGCTGCGCCCGCCGCGGTTCCTGCGGTTCCGCACCGGCAAGGCCGTGGAGAACGTGCTCGTGTTCCCGGCCGTGATCGTGGCCTGCGCGCTGGCCGCACCCGGCGCCGCCCCGATGCTGGTCGACCTCGTGGCCTACCTCGGCACCGTCGCGTAAGGCCGGCACCTGAGCGACCCAGCACACCCACCAGCCGGGCCACGACCCCGTGGCCCACAGCAGAGAGGAGCAGCATGGCACGCGAGAACACCGACGGGACGATCACCATCGGCACCTGCGACGGCACACCGATCCGGTATCCCCTGTGGGGCAACGGAACGACCTACAACGGACTCATCGTCGGCGGCCCTGGCAGCGGCACCACCACACTCGCGGCCAGCATCGTCACAGCGGCCCGCGCCGCGGTGCCGACCGTGACAATGCATCTGGCACCCGAGTACGAGCGCTCCGGACTCGCCGCGAGCGCGACATGGGCTTACCCCACAGGCCCGTTCGCGCACCAGAACGTGTTCCGGCTGAACAACACGGTGAAGGACCGCCGGGAACGGCTGGGCGGAGCCGCGTGGGAGCCGTCACCGGACATGCCCTTGGTGCTGGTCGTCATCGACGCGGTGTCCGACGTGTTCGGCCCCTTGGGAGTGCAGGACCGCACGCACGCGGCCGACAAGATCGGGGACTGGGAGTGGGTTACCCGATTCGGCACGGCGGTGGGCGTCGCGTTCCTGGCGGTCTCCCGCTACGGCGGCCTGCTCAGCGAGTTCGGCGGCTCATACGCACTGCGGTCCGAGCTGGCGAACAACGTCATCGCACTGCGCCTCCTCGGCCAGATGGCCCCACTCGGCGTCGACGTCTACGAAGCCCACGACCTCGGCCTCCGTGACGGCATCCTGATCGACGCCCACGCGAAGCGGCACGAATTCACCGTGCCGGCCCTGGACGTGCCGACACTCGTAGCCCAGCACGCCGACGCCGCGCCCGATCCGGGAACCAGGGATGCAATCGTCCCGCCGAAGGAGCGCCCAGTCCCCAGGGGCCACGTGGCACGCCCGAGTAAAAACACCCCCGCGTGGTAATGCGAAAGCCCCCGGCACCCATCACGGGTGCCGGGGGCTTTTTTCGTCCCTGAGCCCAATCCAATCCGGCCGATGTGTAGGGGGCACTCGCTACGCTCGGGAACATGAGCGACAACGATCCGTACGTGACGGTGTCCTCGGGCGCATTGGCCAGCATCGCGGCGCTATTGCGAGGCCTCGCGCCCGTTCTCGATGCGATCCGGTCGGACATATGGGGTGAACACGCCCACAACAACGCCGACCAGATCCGGGCCATGCTCGCGGAACTCCCTGAAGTCTCCATGGCCTATCAGGATCCCGACGACTGGGCCACCTCGTTCGCCAAGTACATCGAAGAAGGCCGTGTCGATTGGGGTGCGCTGACCCAGCTCCTGTCCAACTCGGGCAAGCCGGCCTGACCGCCACCCACCTGTGCGGTGCCGGCCAGGCCTTCCCGTTCGCCAGGTCGGTGGCCGTCACCCGAGGTTGCTGGTGTTCGTCGTCGGCGTGGGCTTGTCCGGAGGACGGGTGTGGGGTTGGCGTGGTTTGCCTGTCACGCAGCTGTCCACGAAGTAGGACAAGTGCAGGTCGCGCCATTCCTGCGAGCTAGCTCCATGCCCGAACTCATCGGGCGGGGTATTGCCGCTACCCATGAACACCTCATAGTTCTGGGAGCAGGTGTCCTTGGTTGGCTTCTGCTCTTTGGTGAGCAACACGTAGTGCGCGTCTGCACCTCGGTCGGCGGCGGCTCGCAGCGCTTCCAGCTTCTGGTCCCACGTCATGTTTGCGCAGCCAGCCAATACCCATGCTGCACACCCGAGTGCCGCGCCGGCGGACAGACGCTTCAGTCTGCGACTCATCATGAAAACGCACAGTAGCGCCACGTACCGACAGAGTAACTAGGACGACTCCTCATTCAGGGTCAGCTCGGCTCTGCCGGCGCCGAGTCCGGTGACGACCAGGCGTGCGCTTGGTCCGTAGACCGTGGCACTGCGGCCGTCTGGGGCTACCTGGAGCCGCCACCCCTGCTTCGCATCGGCCAAGGATGGTTGTCGTTCGCGGAGCTGATCGACGAACACGGCGGCGACGACGCGGACGGTCTTGGGGCGCATGTTGACCGGGGCTTGTTGCCCGATAACCCACTCCCAATGCGGGGCCGGCTCCAGCACGAGACGCACCTCGTTGGTGCGCTCGTCGCGGACCGCGTCGCGGATAGTGAACACCCCAGCGATGCGATCGCCGTCCACGGCCATCAGTTCGTCGCCACTGCGCTCCAGCGCGGAGTGGGATATCGGCCACGTGGTCTCCGAACAGACTCGCAGAGCGGCATCCGGACCGTCGGGCGTCTCGCGCAGGAGCTTCGTCACGTTGACCGCCAGCAAGGTGCCTTCCCTTCGGGCTACAGCTACCTCGTGATGATCACCCAACCGTGACACTGCGGCTCTGACACCATCAGGGGGCCGGGCGCGCTGTTCCCCAGGGCGTCCCGGCCATGTCTAACTCCCACGGCGGCCTACCAATGTGATGCAGACGTGATGCACTTCGATGGCCTTGTGGTGTACGTTTTGTACATGACTTCCGTCGAGATGCCCGTGAGCGAGGCTCGTGCCGACTTCGGCGGGGTCACCGGGCGCGCGGAGTACGGCCACGAAATCGTCTACCTGACGAAGCACGGCCGCCGCGCGGCCGCCGTGGTCCCTGCCGAAGCTGCCGAGCTCCTCGAACGTATCGAGGAGCTGGTGGACGAGCACGAGGCGAGCGAGGTGCTGGCCCGACTTAAGACCGGCACCGAGGAGCGCGTGCCGTTCCGGCGCCGCACCCGCCGCCGTGAGGACTGAGTGCCCTACGAGATCGAGACCAGCCGCAGCGCAGACAAGTTCCTCGACAAGCTGGCGAAAGGCCAGCCGCGTGATGCGGAAGCTATTGAAGATGCCATCGAACGTCTGGCCGAGGACCCTCGGCCGCACGGGTGTATAACGCTCTCCGGTGCAGACGTCCGAGACGTGTGGCGTATCCGCGTCGGGAACTACCGCATCTGTTACCAGATTGACGACGGAGCCCTGTACATCCTCGTGGTCACGGTGAGCACCCGTGACGACGTATACGACGTCGTGAGGCGAGTCCTCGGCCGCTGATCCAGCAGTCCGCGCCCCGCTTCCGTGCCCGGGCGCCGGTCACCTACCACTTGATCTTTCTCCTGGCCGCTCTGGATGAACTATAGGGGTCCTGTACCGGCACTGATTCTGCGCGCGCTCGGCGTGCTTAGGTGAGGTAAGCGGCCAGGGTGTAGGCCGGGGAGCGGTCCAGCGAGCCGCGGGAGTGGTCGTAGCGGCGGGTGGTGCGCGGGTCGCGGTGGCCGGCGAAGTCCTGCACGTCCCGGATCGAGGCGCCGGCATCGAGCGCCAGGGTGATGGCGGTGTGCCGAAGGCTGTGCGGGGACAGCTGGTCCCACACCTCGATGCCGGCGTTCTTGGCCAGGCGTCGCACCAGCTCCCACAGATGCGACTGCCGCAGCCGCCCTCCGGTGGCGGTGGCCAGCAGTGGCCCGGGCAGCGTCCGCCAGCTGTCCCGACCAGCTGCCTGGGCGCGGGCGGTGAGGTAGGCCTCCAGCGCGTCCCAAGTGGCCGGCGCCAGCGGGATCTTGGTCTTGCGGTTGCCCTTGCGCACGATCGTGAGCACCCGGTGCCCACGGTCCTGGCCGAGGTCAGCGACGCCGGCGGCGACGAGCTCGTCGATGCGCACCGCATTGTGCAACAGGATCCGGATCGCGGCCGCGGTGCGCAGCCGCTGCGGCCCCGTGTCGGCATCCGCGGCCGCGAGCAAGGCGCGGGCCTGCTCACGGTCCAAGCCGACCGTGGCGGTGTGGTCCCGATCCACCGCCGGCCGCGCCACCCCAGCGGTGGGCATGGACTGCACCAGGTCGTGCGCGGCGGCGTAGCGATAGAAGCTCGACAGCGCCGACAGCCGCCGGCAGATCGTCGACGCCGCCGCACCCTCGCTCTCCTGCTGCCGCACCCACAAATCCACATGCACCCGCGCCGCAACCAGCACATCCAGCTCCCGCTCGGTCAACCAGTCCAGCCACGCCAGCAAATCCCCGGCATAGGCACGCCGCGTCCGCGCCGACCGCAGCGACGACAACCACGCCGCCAGAAGCACCTGCTCACGCGGCGGCACCGTGGCCAGCTCCGGCCGCTCGGCGCGTGCCCGCTCGAGCAGCTCGCTGGCCACTGCAGGCAGGCCCGCCCCAGCAAGTTCGTCTGAACCAGGACGGCCGGGGAACACCAACTCGGCGGATCCGATCACGGCTTCCTCCGCAACACCCCGGTCGTCAGCCACTGCACCGCAAGCACCGCCAGGTGTACCGCGGCCTCAGCTTCCTCTTGCCGCTGATCTCTGGACGCCGCGCCTCCACCGTGCCGAGAACGCTGGCCCTGCCACAACTGGTCAAGCAGATCGACGAACGGCTCAATGCTTGCCAGCGCGACCGCAGCATCTACCAAGGCCACAACCCACTTGTCCTTCTGACTGCGCAGGTCGCGCACGACCGTGCCCAACGAGGCGCGTGTGTTCTTCGGGGAGATCACCGGCACGAACGCCTCCTCAACCGCACGCACAGCCTCTCTGTACGCCGCCGTCGGATCCGGGTTCGGGCAATACGCGTGATGCCAAGCCTTCCGCAACAGAGCACCCGCGGTCGGCTCGGCGGCCGCCACCGTCGCGCGGAACGTGCCTTCCACCGTGGGGTCGACGCGGTAGGTCAGTCCCTGGCCATCGTCGGCAACCCGATACGCCGATCGTCCTTGCCGCAGCTTGCGTTCCAGCTCAGACAACTCTTGGCCCGTGATGGTGCCGCCATGTTCCTCGTTGAGCTGCAGCATGGCATCGATCGCGACAAGCAGATCGGCTTTCGGTCGCGCGTGGATGACGGCCGCGGGCCACCGGTGCGGGGAGCCGGGCCAGCCCAGCGACAGCATGACGGCTTCAGCCAACACCTGGTTGGTTCCGACGTATGGATCTTCAAACGCCTCAGCAATCCAGTCACGTAACGGGTGCTCGAGATGGTCGGGCACGCCATCGAGGAGCACCTCGTCGAGAGGCTTGCCGGCGAGGCGGTCGTCGAGGCGCTGAAAGGGGCGGGGACCAGACGATGTCATGCCGCAGACCGTAGCGGCGGTCTCCGACAGTTTGGCCGGGTGATACAGCGGATTATCACCCGGCCACCACGCGTCGCTGGCGATGCCGCTGTGGACAGGAGCAGAACGCCATCTCCACCACGATCTGGGCAGCGCTCGACATTCCTCCGGTCACGGTGACCAAGCCACGCACGTCGACGTGAGCAGCATGTGCCGGAGACCGAACGAGGGCTGGTGCGGGGTGTGACCTGGTCACCTGCGGTGATGCGCGGGGGTTGCGGTGCATGACACCTCGCTATTTTCGAAGTTTTCGATTACCCTTCCGGGTAGGTAGCCACTGGACGCTACTGGAAACTCGCCCAGCGACGGCAGAAGAGAGGAGAGCTGGTCACCATGACTGCCGCTGTCGAGCAGGAGTCGCACACTCTGCTGCCGCCGACCCCTGACACCTCCCGGCAGTACAAGGAGCTGAGCAAGCTCCTCGCCGCGGCGCCGCAGAAGCCGTCCAAGCGTGCGCGTCTCGTCAGCCCCGAGGGTGAGGAGATCGAGCTCCCGGACGAGTTGTTCGGCGTCCTTCGGGAGGTCGTGCAGGCTTTGAGTTCGGGCCAGGGGATCAGCATCGCTCCGCACACGGCGCAGCTGTCGACGCAGGAGGCGGCCGACTTCCTGGGGATTTCCCGGCCGACGCTGGTCAAGCTCCTCGAGCAGGGCGAGATCCCGTTCGAGCAGTCCGGCAGGCGCCGGCACCGCAAGGTGCGCTTGGCCGACGTCGAGAGCTACCGTCGCCGTGCCCGTCGAAGCCGTCGTGCGGCGCTGCGGACGATGACGCAGGAAGCCGACGAGGCCGGCCTGTACGAAACCGACACCGGTTTCGTATCCACTCGGTGACCAGCGGCTGACACACTGCTGCGGTGTTCTTTCCGGCTCTGCTGGACGCCAACGTCCTCGTTCCCATCCGCCTGACCGATCTCACGCTGCGGTTGGCCGAGGCGGAGACCTACCGGCCACTGTGGTCCGAGCAGGTGCTGGACGAAGCCGAACGCAACCTGCCCAAGGTCGGTCTCACGGCCGACCAGGCACGCCGGCGCATGGGATTTCTGCGCAGCGAGTTCCCGGACGCCATGGTCACCGACTTCGAGCCGCTGATCGACGCGATGACCAACGACCCCAAGGACCGGCACGTCTTGGCCGCAGCCGTGCGCGCCAACGCCGAGATCATCGTGACCGCCAATGTGAAGGATTTCCCCGCGAAAGCTTGCGATCCCTACGACATCACCGTGGTGAGCCCCGACGAGTTCCTCCTCGACCAGCTCGATCTCTACGAAGCCGAAACACTGCAATGTCTTCGCGAGCTGGTCGAGGACCGCACGCGTCCACCCACGTCCATGCCGGAGTTTCTCGAGCAGTTCCGCAAGACAGTGCCGAACTTCGTCGACGAAGTCACTCCACTACTGACTCGCTGACCAGCACCGGATAGAGCTGGTCAGCGAGTCGACCCAGGCCGGACTGCGCAGCCGCGCCGGCACGTAATCGCATACGGAGGGCAGCGGCTAGTGGATGGCGATCGTGGCGATCGTGGCGGCGGTGATCTCCCTTGGCATGATGGCCGTTGCGGTGTGGCAGGCGAGGTCGGCGAAGCGGAGCGCCGACGTCGCCGAGGCTGACCTGGCGGAGAGTCGCAAGCAGACCACGGCGGCGGAGCAGGCGGCGGCCGCGGCCAGGCAACAGGTTGCCGAAGCACGTCGCCAGAACGAGATCGCCGAGGAGCAACTTCGCCTTGCCCAAGAAGAGCTCGATGCTGGCCAGCAGCGCTGCCAGAAAGAGGAATCCGCCCGGCACGTCGAGGCGGTGTACAAGGCCCTGCTCGCCGCCGCCGAGCTACGGGACGAGCTCCGCGACGATGCGACGGCCGTCCTTGAGCACCAGGACCGTCCCCAGAGTCCGTTCGGGGTCGAACCGCAGCTAATCCTGTTCGGTCGTGCCGAGTCGGCGTGGGACGCGGCAGTGAACACGATCCGCGTGGACAAGCCGTCATCACCCGAGGTCACGGCCGCGATCGGCACCTACGACGAGTACGCCAGGAACGCCATCCAGGCTATCGAGGGCGCGCGGGACAAGGCCGAGGAACACCGGCTTTCCATGTCCGCGGCGCAAGAGCTTGTCGCCCTGGTAAACCGCCGGGACGACGAATACGAGGCGCTGAAAGGTGTCTGCGACGAGTTCTTCGCTGCCAACGGCTTCAACCCCGACCGCCTCACCGTCAGTGACGAGTCTTGACTCGCCCGCAGCCGCGAGTGGTGCCAGGATCGCCAGATGTCCGGGTTTACGCGAGATTCGCGGTACTACGGTGACCGCCTGGTGTACGAGGCCCTCCTGTCGAAGTGGAGCCGATATCACGCGCGGTGCCGGTGCGGGAACAACTGGATCACCCAGCACGCCGAGCCAGCCGGGTTCACCGTGGTACGCCGGGGAAGCGGGTTCGTCGCGCTGACCGGCCCGGGCCTGACCGAGGACGTCGACGAGTCCCGGCTGACCGCGAATGCGCTGTGGGAGGCCGTGACCGGTGAGAAGGGCACGCAGGCCTGGTTCGAACCGGTCAGGACGATCGACCGCAGTGAGAAGGCCGAAGCTGCACGCAAAACCGCCGCCCCTCGCCCGAACAGACAGCCGCAGGCGCGCACCACGACAACGAAGAACGAACCGATCACCGACAAACAGCTCCGATACCTCACCACGTTGATCACCAAGGCGAGCAAGGACCGTTTCAACGCCGAGTTCGCCGCCGCCATCAAAGGCACCACCGTCAAACCACGCGGCCCGCAGGAGCGCACGATGCAGGCGGTGAAGCGGCTGACCAAACCCGCCGCCCGCAAACTCATCACTGGCCTGCTGACCTGAAATCCACATGACACGCCAGGCACCACAGCGAGGGAGGTGTTGGAGGTGATCAGCGCGATCAACGCGACCATGGTGCTCCCGTTCCCAGACCCGCACAGCTTCGAGCTCGGCCTCGAACATTCAGAAGTTGCGACCGAGTACGCCGGTAGCGTCCTTACGTTCCGTGGGTTGGATGGCGCGGAGCAGCGTTTCAACTTGTCCACGGGCGAACCGATCGCACTCAGCCAGCCGGAAGGCCGCGACGAAACATAACGCTCCTGTCTCTCGACGTGGCCCGCGCCCGTACTGGGCAAGGGTCACGTTCTCTGATGGCAGCCGTCGTTTCCGCTCGGCCCGCCTGAACGATCGGCTGGCACCCGTCCGGGTCCATCGAGGCCAGGCGTTACCGCGGCTGGGCGCTGTGCTGGGCGTGCCGGGCAAGGCTTGCGTGAGGCTGGCCTCGTCGAGGTGGTGTAGGAAGGATCGGCCGTCGCAGGTGGGGCAGAGGGCGACACAGCCGATGTCGTGGCCGTGGGGTGCGCTGAAGGCGGCGGTGACGGCGTGCAGCCTGGTGGTGGAGCTGCATCCGGCGCAGGTCGCGGCCACGGGGCAGTTGCTGGTGTCCAGGAGTTCCTCGGCGGGTGGGGCGAAGGCCTCGTCGGGGATGTCGTCGAAGTCGTCGTCCGGACCCAGGAGGTGCCAGCCGGCGGGGTCGAATCCGGCGGGAACGCCGCTGAGTTGGGGCGTGAGGAACATCGGAACGGAAACTGGCGCTAAGCCTCCAATGCCCCGATCCGCTCGTTGACGGCCTTGATCGTTTTGCTGAAGCTTCGCTGCGGTTCCGCCGCAGTGGGTGGATGTAGATCTGAAAGGCCAGTGAGTTGCCAGTTGAGTTCCTGTCCGATGAGCAGGCTGCGGCCTACGGCCGGTTGCCCGAGGTGTTGTCGCGGGCAGAGTTGGAGCGGTTCTTTTTCCTCGACGACGTCGACCGGGGCCTGGTGGAGGCCAAGCGGCGCGATTACAACAAGCTCGGGTTCGCGCTCCAGCTCGTGACGGTGCGCAACGTCGGGGCGTTCCTCGATGACCCGCTGGACGTGCCGGTCGAGCTGGTCGACTATCTCGCCGAGCAGCTCGGAATCGTGGACTCGTCGTGCGTGAAGTCCTACGGCGAGCGGGAGAAGACCCGCTTCGAGCACGTCTGGGAGCTGCGCCAGGCCGGTGGCTGGCACGAGTTTTCGGTGGTGGAGAACGAGCTCGGCGAGTGGATCGAGGCCCGCGCCTGGACCACCGGAGACGGGCCGAAGGCGCTGTTCGACGTCGCGGTCTCATGGCTGCGAGAGCGCAAGGTGCTGCTGCCAGGCGTGACCCGGCTGGTCCGGCTGGTCGCCGCCCGGCGAGAGGCGGCGAACCGGCGGTTGTGGGAGACGCTGTGTGATCTGCTTGACGACGAGCAGCGCGCCGCGCTGGATGGGTTGTTGGAGGTGCCGGAGGGGCACCGGAATTCGCGGTTGGACACGCTGCGGCGGCCGCCGGTGCGGGTGTCGGGTCCGGCGATGGTCGATGCCCTTCAGCGCGCGTCGGAGATCCTCGGGTTGGGGTTCGTCGAGGTGGACACTGAGGTGGTGCCGCCGCGCCGGTTGGCGGAGTTGTCGCGGTATGGGGTGCAGGGCAAGGCCAGTTTGCTGCGTCGTCACGGTGATTCCCGGCGGGCGGCGACGCTGTTGGCCACGGTGGTCTACCTGCAAACTCGGGCAGTCGATGACGCCCTGGATCTGCTGGATGTGCTGATCGCCTCGAAGCTGCTGGCGCGGGCGGAGCGGGAATCGGCCAAGGAGAAGCTGCGCACCCTGCCCAAGCTGGGCAAGGCGTCGGCGAAGCTTGCGGCCGCGCTGGGGGTGTTGCTGGAGGTGACCGGCGCGCACGATGGCCTGGCCGAGCAGGCCGCCGACGACGGCGACACCATCGAGCCGGTCAGTTTGGCGCAGGTGTGGGCCGAGATCGAGGCCGTGGTGCCCCGCGCCGAGCTGGCCGAGGCTCTGGTCGCGGTGGTGGAGCTCGCGGGGCCGCTGGACTCGGATGCGGATGAGGCGTGGCGGGCGGAGTTGGTGAAGCGGTTCGTCACGGTGCGGCCGTTCCTGCCGTTGTTGTGTGAGGTGATCCGCTTCGGCGCCGCGCCCGAAGGGCGTCAGGTGCTGGCGGCGTTGCGGGATCTGCCTCGGTTGTGGGGCGGCGGCCGCAACAAGGTCGCCCGCTCCGAGATCGACGAGCAGCTGCTGATCGGCTCGTGGCGCAGGTTGGTGCTGCACGCCCCGGAGCTGGAGCCAGGGACGATCGATTGGCGGGCTTACACCTTCTGTGTGCTGGAGCAGTTCCACCGCTGTTTGCGGCGTCGGGACATCTTCGCGGTCAACTCCAGTAAGTGGGGCGACCCGCGCGCCAAGCTCCTCGCCGGCAGTGCGTGGACCACCGCGAAGCCGGTGGTGCTGTCCAGTCTCGGACTGCCACCCGACCCGAACGAGCACCTCGACGAGTGCGCCGAGCTGTTGGACGCCACCTTCCGCGAAGTCACAGCGGGACTGCCGGAGAACACCGCGGTGCGCTTCGACGAGGACGGCCGCCTGCACCTCTCAGCGCTGCCAGCGGAGGCGGAGCCGCCGAGCCTGGCCAACCTGCGGGCGCTGACCAACCGGATGCTGCCCCGCGTCGACCTTCCGGAGGTGTTGCTGGAGGTCTTCTCCTGGACCGGCGCCGACCAGGCGTTCACCTCGATCACCGGCGGCGAAGCCCGCCTGGCCGACCTGCACATCACCATCGCCGCGCTACTGGTGTCCGAGTCCTGCAACATCGGCTGGACTCCAGTGATCAAGCACAGCGTGCCGGCGTTGACGCGGGATCGTCTGGCGCACGTGGACGCGACCTACCTGCGGATGGACACCCTCAAAGCCGCCAACACCTTCCTGATCGAGCACCAGGCCCGCATCGGCCTTGCTCAGGTGTGGGGCGGCGGGCACGTGGCCAGTGTCGACGGGATGCGGTTCGTCGTGCCGGTGCAGACCATCAATGCCCGCCACAACCCGCACTACTGGGGCCAGAAACGGGGCGCGACCTGGCTGAACATGGTCAACGATCAGGCCGCCGGGCTCGCCGGGAAGGTCGTGGCGGGCACCCCACGCGACTCCCTGCACGTGCTGGACGTGCTGTATGACCGCGACGGCGGGCAGAAACCGCAGATGATCGTCACTGACACCGCCTCCTACTCCGACATCGTCTTCGGGCTGCTCACTCTCGCCGGGTACACCTACGCCCCGCAGTTGGCCGACCTGCCCGATCAGAAGCTGTGGCGCATCGACACCCGCGCCGACTACGGGCCCTTCACCACAGCGGCTCGCGGCCGCATTGATCTCGACCGGATCCGGCGGCACTGGGAGGACATCCTGCGCTTGGTCGCCTCGATCCACACCGGTGCCGTCCGCGCTCACGACGTGATCCGGATGCTGTCCCGCGACGGCCACCCCACCCCGTTGGGTGAGGCGATCGCGCACTACGGCCGGATCCACAAGACGCTGCACGTGCTGCGGATGGTCGACGACACCGGCTACCGCCGCGACATCAAAGCCCAGGCCAACCTCCAGGAAGGCCGCCACGCCTTGGCCCGGCGGATCTTCCACGGCCAGCGCGGCGAACTACGCCAGCGCTACTACGAAGGCATGGAAGACCAACTCGGCGCCCTGGGCCTCGTCCTCAACGCGATCGTGCTGTTCACCACCCGCTACCTGGATGCCGCCATCACCGAACTCCGTGCCGGCGGCTACGAAGTCCACGACGAAGACGCGGCCCGGCTCTCGCCGTTCGTACGCCACCACATCAACATGCTCGGCCGGTATTCGTTCCTGCTCCCCGCCGATCTGGCCCAGGGCCTGCGGCCGCTGCGTGATCCGTCCGAGCCCGACGAGGACAACGAACGGTGACACCCCGCTCGGGGTGGCTTAGGGCCGGTAGGTGGCCACCCCGAGCACGTACCGGCCGCGGCGGCGGGTCAGGTACTGCTGGTCGACGACGAGATGGTGGCGTGCCAGCTCGGAGAGGAATTCCTCGGCGGTGAAGCGGTTCTCGGCCGGGTGGTCGAACAGCAGCCGGTAGGTAGGGGTGGCCAGGGCCAGGGCGGTGACTTCGTCGAAGTAGAACCGCCCGCCCGGGGTGAGGACGCGGGCGATCTCGGCCAGGGCGTCGGGCCAATGGGGGATGTGGTGGATGATCGCGAAGTCGAACACCGCGTCGTAGCGGGAGAGGGGCTCGCCCAGCGTGG
Organism: Prauserella oleivorans; assembly: GCF_042685745.1. Lineage (NCBI taxonomy): Bacteria > Bacillati > Actinomycetota > Actinomycetes > Pseudonocardiales > Pseudonocardiaceae > Prauserella > Prauserella oleivorans. Next base: position 29,568 of record NZ_JBHUNT010000002.1, read on the forward strand.
TGTGCAGGTCGGTGGCGCTGCCCTGGGCGAGGCGGACCCGCTGGCCGTAGCGGCGGGTCAGGCGCCGCCGGGCCCGGGTGATCATCGCGGGGTCCAGGTCGATCGCGTCGACGTGGCCGGCGCCGAAACGGTCCAGGATCAGCTGGGTGCCGTAGCCCGGCCCGCAGCCCAGCTCCAGCACCCGCGCCCCGGGTGGCAGCGGCCCGCCGAGCCGGCGCATCCACGGCACCTCGTAGTAGCGCTGCAACCACCGCCGGGGCGGGGAGTTGACCAGCGCGGTCTCGACCCGGTTCATCAACATCACAACACCTCGATTGCATCGTCCCATATTGCTATTATCGGGTTATGACGATGAATAGCATGGAGGGGTGCCTGGCGTCGAGCCCGCCGGGCGCGAACCTGGATCCGGCTGTGGCGTTGTTTCACAGCCTGTCGGACGCCACGCGGTTGGCGATCGTGCAGCGCCTGGCCGGCGGGGAGGCCCGGGTCGCCGATCTGATCGCCGAGCTGGGGCTGGCGCAGTCGACGGTGTCGGCGCACGTGGCGTGCCTGCGGGACTGCGGGCTGGTCGTGGGGTGCCCGCAGGGGCGGCAGGTGTTCTACAGCCTGGCCCGCCCGGAGCTGATGGACCTGCTGGCCTCGGCTGAGACGCTGCTGGCCGCGACCGGCAACGCGGTGGCGCTGTGCCCGACCTACGGCACCGACACCACCGGTGATACCGAGAACGGGGAGGTCGTGCGGTGAGCGACGCCTGCGGCTGCGGCAGCGACGAGCCCCGCACCGGCGAGGAAGAAGAGCGCGAGCCGGAACGGCTCTGGCAGGTCAGCGAACTGCGCTTCGCCGCGATCGCCGGGGTGCTGCTGCTGGCCGGATACGCGGTGGAGTGGGCCGGGGCGGGCTCCACACTGGCGCTGGCCCTGAAGGCGCTGGCCTTGGTCGCCGGGGCCTACACCTTCGTGCCCTCCACGCTGAAGCGACTGGCCCAGGGCAAGATCGGGGTCGGCACCCTGATGACCATCGCCGCGGTCGGCGCGGTGATCCTGGGTGAGGTCGGCGAGGCCGCGATGCTGGCCTTCCTCTACTCCATCAGCGAGGGCCTGGAGGAATACTCCCTGGCCCGCACCCGCCGCGGGCTGCGGGCGCTGCTGTCCCTGGTCCCCGAGGAAACCACGGTGCTGCGCAACGGCAGCGAGACCGTGGTGGCCCCGTCCGAGTTGCGGGTCGGGGACCGGATGCTGGTCAAGCCCGGGGAGCGCATCGCCACCGACGGCGTGATCCGCACCGGCCGCACCGCGCTGGACGTCTCCGCGATCACCGGCGAGTCCGTGCCGGTCGAAGCGGGCCCCGGCAGTGAGGTGTTCGCCGGGTCGATCAACGGCACCGGGGTGCTGGAGGTCGAGGTCACCACGACCTCCGAGGACAACTCACTAGCGCGGATCGTGCGGATCGTGGAGGCCGAGCAGTCCCGCAAGGGCGCCAGCCAGCGCCTGGCCGACCGCATCGCCAAACCCCTGGTGCCCGGCGTCATGATCGCCGCCGCGCTCATCGCCGGAATCGGCAGCCTCCTCGGCGACCCGACCACCTGGATCGAACGCGCCCTGGTCGTGCTCGTGGCCGCCTCACCCTGCGCGCTGGCGATCTCCATCCCCGTCACCGTCGTCGCCGCCATCGGTGCCGCGAGCAAGCACGGTGTGCTGGTCAAGGGCGGCGCCGCGCTGGAGGCCCTCGGCCGCGTGCGGGGGGTGGCGCTGGACAAGACCGGCACCCTGACCCGCAACCAGCCCGCCGTGGTCGACGTCGCCACCACCGACGGGACCCCGCGCGAGCGGGTGCTCGAGCTGGCCGCGGCGTTGGAGGCCCGCAGCGAACACCCCCTGGCCCGCGCGATCCTCGCCGCCGTCGACGGCGAGACGATCACCCCCGCGGCCGACGTGGAGGCGGTCACCGGCGCCGGGCTGACCGGCCAGCTCGACGGCCGCCCGGTGAGGCTGGGCCGCCCCGGCTGGCTGGAAGCCGGGCCGCTGGCCGCCGAGGTGCAGCGCATGCAGCAGGCCGGGTCCACCGCCGTGCTCGTCGAGGACGACGGCCGCGTGATCGGCGCGATCGCCGTGCGCGACGAACTGCGCCCCGAAGCCGCCGAGGTCATCACCCGGCTGTGCTCCGGCGGCTACCACGTCGCCATGCTCACCGGCGACAACCACGCCACCGCCACCGCCCTGGCCGCCGAAGCCGGTATCGACACCGTGCACGCCGAACTCCGCCCGGAGGACAAGGCCCGCATCATCAGCGAACTGGGCGACCGGCGATCGATGGCGATGGTCGGTGACGGTGTCAACGACGCCCCCGCCCTGGCCACCGCCGACCTGGGCATCGCCATGGGCGCCATGGGCACCGACGTCGCGATCGAAACCGCCGACGTCGCCCTCATGGGCGAAGACCTGCGGCACCTGCCCCACACCCTCGACCACGCCCGCCGCGCCCGACGGATCATGCTGCAAAACGTCGGACTCTCCCTCGGGTTGATCATCGCTTTGATGCCGCTGGCGCTGTTCGGCGTCCTCGGCCTGGCCGCGGTGGTGCTGGTGCACGAGGTGGCCGAGGTCGTGGTCATCGCCAACGGGGTGCGCGCCGGCCGCGCCAAGCCGCTGCCCACACTGCCCGGCGGCAAGCCTGTGGCGGAGCGGCCCGCGACAGTGGGGGCCTCGGCGTAACCCGCAGCGAAACCCCGACGGTAGGGGCGGCCCGGCGGCCCCTACCGTCGGCTGTCGCCGGGCGCCAACAGGCTGGTGATCTCGGCGAGCGCCTGGTCGGAGGGTTTGAAGTACCGGCGCAGGTTCTCCGGCTTCCTATGCCGGGACTTCGCCATCAGCAGCAACAGGCTCGCTCCGGCCTCGCCGAGGTGCGTCAACGCGGAGTGGCGGAGCTCGTGCAGGTCCCAGCCCGTTCCTGGTCCCTGGAGTGCGGTGTGGGCATCCAGCAGAGCACGGGCCTGCCCGTAGGACAGCCGGGCCAGCCCGCTGTCCGGACACACATCACGGGGGCTGAGGACCTTGCACGGGCCGGGGTGGCGGTGAGTGACAAACACCGGGCCCCGGCTGCGGCCCTTGAGCAGGCGCGGCAACAACCGGGCGGTGCCGGCATCCCAGTAGACGGTCTCTAACATGAAATCCGCGCGCCCCTGGCCCCGCCGACGGGCCCGGGCCGCACCCTTGGCCTTGACCGGGCAGCGGCGCCCGGCCAGGTCGAGATCCTCGATGTTGATGCCGAGGATCTCCTCGGCGCGCGCGGCGCTCTCGTAGAGCATCCGGTACAGCGTCTTCTCCCGCAGGCCCACCTCCCGGTGTGCGATCAGCCGGTCGATCGCCAGGCGAGACCGGACTGGGGTTTGCGAGTCCGGCACCGTCATCCGCTTGGTCCACCCCGGAACGCTCGGAGCATCGTGGCCACGTTCCCGGCACCAAGCCAACCACGACAACACCGCGGCGCGGCGGGCGTTCCACGTGTTGACCGCCGCGCCGCCCCACAGCAGTTCCAGCGCCTCACCGACCTCGTCATCGGCCACCGCCGCCAGCGGCCGGCGCTCGCCCAACCGGTCGGCGGTCTTGCCCACCCCGGCCCCGTAGGCACGGAACGTGTTCGGGTTGCCCAGCGAGTCGAGGAACAGCTCGGCCGCCCGACCGATGGTCAGCGCCGAGGGGTTCGTCGGCAGCGCGACGACGGTGGACACCCGCGTTCTCCCTTGCCGCAGATAACAGGGCCGCCTCACGCGCCGCCGCGGGGATGTTCCCGCAGGACATGATCAGCGATGCCGCAGATAATAGGCCGTTATCTGCGGCATGAGTTCACGAACCTGCCGAAGCCGGCGTCGCGTTGATCAGCGACCAGGGACGACGAGGGCTTAGCGCCAGTTTCCGTTCCGATGTTCCTCAAACCCCGAGTTGGCGTGGTTGTTCCGCTGTTTTTGGCGGCTCGGGCATGGCGGCGGCGCAGCTTGTCGGCGCGGCTGCTGCCGGAGCGGGTTCTTTTGGCCATGGACCTCTCCTGCACGGGTTCCGTTGCCCGACGCGTTATCGGCTGGTGGTGTCGACGGCGAGTCGGTACACGGGGGGTGTGATGCCGCGTAGGACAGATTCAGAAGGATCTCGGGCACGCGTCGCTCAGCACGACACGGCGATACCTCGTAGGCGCCCGGTGTTGTCCGGATCGGGTGCGACGGTGGTGCCCGATGTGACCACGCGGGTGAACACCGTGTTTTCCTGCCCGCCCCAGCAGCGACCGGCTGCTGGGCAGAACACCCGTGACATAGACATGGAACAATTTTGGTTGCCTCGTGCACCAGGTGCGGGGTGGGTGGGGAGTCCCCGGTGCCGGCGAGCGGCACCGGGGACAGCACGCTGCCGGGCAGTCGGCGGGTTCTGCTGCGGGTTGCTGGTGGTCGCGACGGGAGACCTTGCGCTCGTATCGGGGCTTGCGCAGTACCGGACCAGCGCAGTCGCTCGCCGTGGCCTTCTGCATCTCGTGCACCACGTTCGAGGTTCGACACCGCGTTTGCCCAGCACACGTCTGCGGTGGTGGTCGTGCGGGTGTTGGTGGGGTGGCCGCCGGGGCGCGCACCGCACAGCGTTCGGCGCACTCCCGGCGGCGCAGGTGGCCACGGAGGGGGGAATTCCGTGCCGGGGGGCGAGTGTGGCATATCCCGGGTGAGGTAGTCACCCCAGAGTTCCCTTTGACCCGAAGCACATGTTGTGGTGCGAGCTGCGGCGGTTCTGGGCAGGGCGGAATGGGGTGTGTGGCGGCGGCGCTTTGTCGGGTGATCCAGTTACGTCCTGCGCTGGGGTATTGAGTTGAATGTGGTTAGGATCTCGCGGTGCGTGGTGGCATGCGGCTGCCGCGCACAGGGCCGGGTCAGGCCGCCGGTGTGCGCCCTTGCTGGCCGCCGCCCGGCCCTCTGTGCACGTCGCACCATGTTCGCTGTCTGGTGAGGGAACGTACTCGGCTCACGTCGTCGGAACCGTGGCGTGTCTGGCCACATACCCCCCCTGTACGGGGGATTTTGGGCATACGTGGGCTCGCGTGAGCGGGTAGTCGCGTGACGAACCTGCAAAATGCAGGGCAGCACGCAGGCCGGGGCCCTGACAGCCGCACCCGATGGGGGCCGAATCTGGTGCCGCCTGGGCCTTGTGTGGGGGTTGGTGGCTGCCAGGGTAGTGGTGTTGGTGCCCGCGTGCGGAGTGAGGGGGTGTCGTGATGGGGCAGCCGTGCACTGTGCAGGCCGAGCGTCGGGATGGGGTTGTGGTGGCGTGGTTGGCCGGAGAGTTGGATTTGCCGGCGGTGCGGTTGATCTGGCCTGATCTGCGGCAAACGTGTAGGCGTGCCGAGCGTGGAGTGGTGTTGGAGTTGAGCGGGCTGCGGTTTCTCTCCTCCAGCGGTCTGGGGTTGCTGGTGCAGTTGGCGCAGGACTGCGCTGCCCGGCAGGTTCCGCTGCGGTTGGTGGCGCCGCGGCGGGAAACGCTGCGCCCGTTGCAGGTCACCGGACTGGACCAGCACGTGCGGATCGCCACGGGTGACGTGGAGCAGGTGGTGGCCGAGCTGACCACGAAACGTGCCCAGCCCTGACCCGCACACGGCCGCGCCGGGCCCAGGTGGGGTCCGTTAGGGCTCCCCAGGGCGGGGGTGAGGGGGTGTGGTGTGACCCATGGTGCACGCTACGGGCGAGGGGTGTGCTGTTTTCCTTACTGCTGCGGCACGGTGGTCTGCCCCCTGGGGGCGGCCGCGCCCGGATGTGTGGCGGGTGACGGGGACCGCCCCCGGGGTCTGACCGGGGAGACCGGTGCCGGGCGTGCGGGGAGGCCGGGGTGTCTCCCCGCACGCGCAAGGGTGTCGGCCGGTGATCACGCCGGGCCATCGGCCGACACCACCCGCCCGGCACGCCTGCGCACCGGGTGAACGGCCTTCGCGGCGCAGCACCCGGATCCAGAAGTTCCGCCAGCTAGGGGCGGCCCCGGAACTGAGATGGGGTTTGTTGTGTCCCGGAGCTATCTGAATCGAGGCTAGGACAGGTTGCCATCACAGCGGGGACTGTGTGCCACGACACGCACAGGACCGGTGTGTGCTCACGCGTCGCTACGGGTTTACTAGCCCCAGGCTCACAGCTCTTCGGTCCCACAATCGCCTGACGAAGGTGCGTGATCCCTTCCTGTCCTGGTCTTGTCCTCAATCAACGAGAAGGAGCGGTGGACCCAGCCGAAGCGCAGAACACGCCCGCTCCGCGTGGCGCGAAAGTTGAAGAAGTCGAAGCACCTTGCCCAGACCGCAAGTCCGCAGCCCGGCGAACTTGTTACGGAACCGCGATCGCGCGCGTCGGGGCCGACAGAATCGGCCCACGCGGTGTGACCGGCGCCCGGTTGCCCCAGCATCGAACGTGCGTTCGAATGATTGGCGTGGGGATGCGGGGTGAGTACGGACGCGATGACCTGCCGATACGCCCAGAGCTGCGGCACGTGCCGAAACCAACCGGCGGTGTCGTCCTGGAATGGCGCGAGGTATGCCCGCTCGGGCAGCCATTCGGCGGGGGCTTGGTCGGACTTCTCCCGGTTGCTCGACGTCGTGACCGCGACCAGGTGCGCCGTGACCGCGGCGGGCGGTCCTTCCCACGGAGGACACGGCGGTAGTACGCGTAGACTGAAGAGACCGGAGGCGATCAAGTACCCGCAGTTCGCGGATGCCGTCTCGGGGGAACCGACATCTCGGCCCTCGATGGGTCGGAGACGGGAGCGCCGAGATGATCTCGGCCCAGTCACATCCCACATCAGCAGCAATCGTCCACGACCGTCCGGTCGTGCGGCTGGAAATGAAAGTGGCAGACGCGGCACGTGGTTACGTCGACGGCGGCTGGTGGCCACAATCGACCGATCCCGCGACGGAGTTCTCGCAACTCTGTGTGGCTGTACAACCGTGGGTCGGCGCCGTCAGCCGCGTGTCCTACCACCTCGGCACCTGGGGTGTCGCTCCGCGCAAAATCCCGGTGGACGGCCGCGTCGTGCGGCTCGAGGGGTTCACCACGATGCAGCCGCAGACGGTGGTTGTGGTGGGGACAGACTCCCGCCGGGTGAGCCTGCTGGTCGTGCCGCCGGGCACTCCCGAAACCGCGGGCAGTGCACAGTTGCGATCGGCGGCGGGCTTCTACTCCATCGCAAGCGTCGACTCCATCCTGAAAGCGACACAACGTGACTAGGTCGTGTCCTGCAATTCATCGTAGCCAGAGGATGATGGCGGCGATGGTGAGTTCTGCCTGGTAGTAGGCGGCGCGTTTGGCGTAGCGGGTGGCTAGGTCGCGGAACTGTTTGAGCCGGTTGAAGCAGCGTTCGACGACGTTGCGCTGCTTGTACAACTCGGCGTCGAAGGCGGGCGGGCGTCCGCCCCGTGAGCCGTGCGCGGCGCGGCGGGCGATTTGGTCGTCGCGTTCGGGGCTGACGAACCGGATCCGGCGTTGTCGCAGGGCGTGGCGGGTCGAGGGGTGCGAATAGGCCTTGTCCGCGATCACCACCTCGGGACGGCGGCGTGGGCGGCCAGGCCCGGTGCGAGCGACACGGATCCCGTCCAGCAGCGGCACCAATTGTGGATTGTCACCAGCCTGCCCCGGGGTGAGCACAACCCGCATGGGCAGCCCGCGTCCCTCGACCACGAGGTGGATCTTGGTGCTCAATCCGCCGCGGGAACGTCCGAGTCCTTCGCCGTCGACCGCGATCGCCTCGATGGCGGGCGTGCAGCCCCCTTTTTCCGGGCTCCCGCAGCATGCTGGTGAGCCCGGACCACCGAGGAATCGACACTGATCACCCACTCCACGTCCCCGACAGCGTCGTCTTTGACGATCACCTCGTCCAGAATCCGCTGCCAGGTACCGTCCTTGGTCCACAACCGCAGCCGCTCATGGGCGGTCTTCCACGGCCCATACCGTTCGGGCAGATCACGCCAGGGCGCGCCGGTCCGAAGCTTCCACAGAATCGCATTGATCACCTGCCGGTGATCCCGCCACCGCCGCCCCGGCCCCGACACCGCCGGCAGCAGCGGCTCAATCCGCGCCCAGGCCCGATCCGTCAACTCACCCCGACCAACCACGGACAAGATCAAACCCCATCCGCAGCTAGATCATTTACAGGACACGCCCTAGCCAGGCTCGCGGGGCAGGCGCCAACCGGTCCGCCGCGGGCGCCGAGCCCGAGAAGAGCACTCACCAACTGGGCGTCTGGCGCGACCTGATCGATGCGCTCGAGCAGGTGGACACCGCTTGGCAGGCCGCACACGCGAGCGGATCGAGCGCGTCCGCGTCGGCGCAGCTACCCGCCAACGTGGTCGTGGCCATGGTCGACGCCGCGGAGCGAGGGACGCGCGCGCTCGCCGGCATCGCCGACGTCATCGTCCAGCAGTACGACAGCGGTAACGCCTATCAGGACGCCGCCTCGGCGCTGCACCGAGCAAGCAACACCTGGCCCGCACGCTGACCGGCGTGGACATGCGGCCGGAAATCTTCCCTTCCCTTCAAGGAGCTTCATGTCAACTTCCTCCACGCCCGCCCCGCCCACCGGCGCGAAAGTCGAACCAGTCGTGTTCAGCCACCCCGCCAGAGCGGAAGCGGTGACCGGCGAGGTCGCCGCCGAGTGCGCGCGGAACGTCCACTTCTCGTCCCGGCCGACCGGCCAGGCGGGCGCGTGGTAAGCCACGGCAGCGTCGTCGGAGGGCTTGAATCGCGGCCACCGTGTTCCGTACGGATCGTGGAATTCGGCAGCGCGTACACGTCCTCCCGCAGGGATGTCGATTACCTGCTGCCAGAACGCGGCCCGTAGGTCGTGACCGGTGCGAACACGTCGTCAGACATCGCCGTCAGACATCTACGCCAGGACCGCGTCGCGGATGATGGCGTAGAGCTCGTCCGGGAGCTCGATCTCCTCCCTGTCGGGGCCCACGAGGCGCGCCGGGCTCGACGGAGCTTTGCGCGTCTCCAGGAAGGCGCTGGGCCTCTCCAGCGCGCGCTGTTGCGAGGTGTCGGGCTCCGGCGGCAACAGAGTCTGCGGCTCTAGCTCCCCGGCGGGCTCCAGCCCTCCTTATCGTGCTCGCGGTGCAAGTGGTAGGGGATCTACCGCCCCACCCCAAGAGGGTGTTCGAAACCTCGAAAACCAACCGCGCGCGCGGCGGTCGGAGCCCGCTTCGTTCTGAAACAGGTGCAAAAACTCTTGTCCCGCCTGGGTTGTCGGTCCGTGACGGCGGGCGCAGACTTGGCCGCGGAAGCTAGTCCTGACTGGTCCGCGCCCCGCATCACCTGTCGAGGGGCGCGAGTCGGGGGACGGTGATCGATGGATGACGGTCGTACGAGCGTGACGCGGGGTCCACAGAATTCCCGCTGGTCACTGACCTGAGCTTGCTGCCGGGATGTCATGAGACCGGCTCCGATGGTGTGCGTGCTGGCCCTGCGTGGCGCTTGTCCGAGGCGTCGCCAAAGGAGGTACGCCATGGACAAGATCGGACATGTGACCGCCCGCCGCTATAGGGCACTGGTCGAGCAGGCGAGCCACGACGTCGAGACGCTCACCAGCAGGCAATTCGCGCTCGGTGACATGGCGCTCGGCATCGAACCGCTGCACCCCCGCCCAGGCGGAAACGAGGGCGTGTACGCGACGTTGCAGGCCTTCGCCGACGACATCGGCCTCGAGTTCCGGACGCTGCTGGACTACCGCGCGGTGGCAGCGGCCTGGCCCAAGCGCCGTCGCGTCACGAAGGCCAGCTGGACGGTGTATCAGCGGCTGGCGCACGCGCCACGCCGGTTCGAGATCATCAAAGATCCACCGTTCAACGACCGGTTGGGCGAATACCGCTGGACGGTCGGTGCCGCCGAGCGCGCAGCGGGTCGAGCCCCACGCACCGCGACCTCCCCACCGGAGGAAACGGTGGCCCACATCCGGGATCTGGCACGAGACGACTCCGTCGCTGCCGCGGCGGCCACGGAGTTCCTGCGCCGGCCGGAAGTCGCCCACCGCGCCATGTCCGACGCCGACACCCGCACCGCGCTGTACCGGGCTCAACGCGACCGCGATGACCAGGCCCACGCAGCGCTTCAGAAGCGCAATCCCGCGCTCAAACGCATCGAGCACTCGCTCCAGTTCCTGGAACTGACCGGTTACTGCCACAACTACGTCGCCGGGATCAAGAAAGCAGTGCAGCACCTCCACGACAACCCGCTCAGCGGCGAGGAACGGGCCGTGGCGCACCACCTGCTCGAGCAGGTCCAGGCCGCCACCGACTTCTGCCGCAGCGTGATCGACACCGGCGAGCTCAGCATGGACGAGCAGCTCGCCCGACTACTTGACGAGGAAGAACCACCATGACCACCCCACCCACGCCACGCCCGACGCGTGTCAGCCGCGCCGACGCCGGCGAGCAAGTCCTGCAAGAACTGATCAACGCCGCCCCCGCCGGCCTGCGCAAAGCCCACCTCGTCGACCAGACAGGGCTAACCCCCAGCCAGGTCTACGGCGGCACCGTCTGGATCAAAGACACCGGTGCCAGCCGGGAGAACCGGCCCTTCACCGTCACCCGCCGCGACGGCTACCGCTTCTCCGACGACCCGGCCGACTGGACCGCCTACGAACGCGGCCAGCTCCGACGCATGCTCACCACCCTGCACCGCCTGATGACCGGCACCCTCGACCCGCACCTGCAGCGCGAGCCGGCCGACCCGCTCGCCCGCATGCTGCACAGCCAAATCAACGGCATGATCGGCGCCCTGGAATACGCCCTCACCGAAGCCGACCGGCTCACCACCCAGTAGCCCGTCGGCACGATGGCGTTCTGCCGTGCCGATCCAGCCAGCCATCACGGCCCGCCGCGTGCCGTGAGCAAACCCGGGTACGTGGTCACCGTGTCCAGGCATCCGGGCGATCAGCAACTAGGGGCGACTTTGCCTACCTCGCGGATTGTCCATGAGTTGGGTTGTCAACAGAGAGAGCGTTTACGTCGTCGTGCTCGGATTTCCGTCTAGATCGATTCCACTGGGCAACGCCATCCCCCTCGGAATGCAGGGCGAGCTGACCGCGTCTGACGCAGGTCCGCCCGCGGGGTTTGGAGCGGAGCGTTTAGATCGCGCGATGGTTCCGTCCCGGGCCTGCGCACGGCAGGCAGCGAGGTGAGAAGTGGCCGCTCCGGTTGTGAGTGCGACGGGTGGACGTTTCTTCCCGTGCGGCCGGGGAACACGGGAGCCCATTAACCCGAAGGGAGCAGTGAAGGAGAATCGGATATGGATGGCGACAGCACAGGCCCGAAGTCCGACGAGCCGTATTCGTCGGCAGGTCTCGACACCGTCCAGGAGATTCGGGGCCTGCGGCACACACTCTCGGCGCGGCTGGCGGCCTGCGCCCGCGACGGGATCATCGATGTCCTGTCCACCATCGACGCGTTCGCCACGCTGGCCCGCGCCACGGGCTGGCTGCCACGCCTGGTCCACGTGAGCGCCACTCCGGATGGCGCCGGCCGGATCCAGGTGCGCATCGAGACCGGCATCGTGGTCGACCACGCGGTGGTCCCCGGCCACGGGCTGCCGCCGCCGTCGCTGACGCGGCGCCTGCTGGATGCCTGCACGCAGGACTGGGGTGCCGAGGACAGTGCCGGGCGGGTGTGCTTCTGGGCGGACCTGGTGTTGTCCGTGGTCCGCCCGCGCCCAGAGGTCCGGCCGCTGAGCATCACCGTGGCGTTCGACTCCCGTCGCACCGACAGGACGGCAGGCGGCGATGGCCGCTCCGGCACATCCATGCCTGGAAATCTGCATTCGCGGGAACAAGAAACTTGAGCCGATCGTTGGCAAGAACAGAAGAGCTGGAGTGCCGACCGCCGAGCCGACCGGCGGTGGGCAGTCGTGAAGGAGGTGGCGAGGATGCTGATGCGTACAGATCCTTTCCGCGAGCTGGACCGGCTGACCCAGCAGTTCTTCGGCACCACGGGGACAACTTCCCGGCCTGCGGTGATGCCGATGGACGCCTACCGCTCGGGCGACTCCTTCGTCGTGCATTTCGACCTGCCGGGGGTGTCGCCGGAGTCGATCGATCTGAATGTCGAGCGCAACGTGTTGACCGTGAAGGCCGAGCGCGGCACCGACTATGACGAGAAGGCCGAAGTGCAGGTGGCCGAGCGCCCCCGTGGGGTGTTCTCGCGCCAGCTGTTCCTGGGCGACACCCTCGACGCGGACAACATCCGCGCCAGCTACGACGCGGGGGTGCTGACCGTGCGCATCCCCGTGGCCGAGAAGGCCAAGCCCCGCAAGATCGCCATCAGCGGCGCCGAGGGACACACGGAGATCAACGCCTGACCGCGGCGGGCCCCGACCGCGGTCACGGCACCTGGTGTGGTGGCTGGCCGCGCCGAATCCGGCGCGGCTGGCCGTTGTCGTGCTGCGCCGGACAGGGAGGTAGGTGGCGATGATGCCAAGCCCGGACAGCAGCGGGCTGGTTCGTGCGGAGCTGGACCACGCCCAGCAGTGTGTGGAGCTGGCCCGCCAAGGGCTGGCCGCCCAACCGACTGCTGCGGTGACACTGCACGCCGCGGTGGACGGTGTACACCGAGTGGCCGGCGCGTTGGCCCGGGAAGTGGTAGCCGACCTGCATGCCCTGCACGGCTGTTTGACCGCCGGGACCCTCCTGCTCGAACCCGCGCTGGAGGACCTGCGTGGGCTAACGGGTGCCGCAGGCTCCGCGCGTGGCCGGGCCGCCGAGACCGCCGACCCGCCGTCCGAGGCATCACGCAGCGCTGGCCCATCGGCAGCCGACCCGCGGTGAGCCCGGGAGGCGAGCAGGCGTGCCACCACGTGACCACGAGGGTCCGTACGTGCTGCTCGGCGTGGCCCCGACCGCCTCGGACCGGGAGATCGCAGCCGCCTATCGCAGGCGGGTGCGGGAGCTGCATCCAGACGCTTCGGGTGGGGATGCCGAGCGCTCGCCACAGTAGTCGCCGCGTATCGGCGGTTGCGCGAGCAACGGATGCAGGGCACGCCCCGCCACGGAGTGGACGCGCGTGCAGGCACGCCGGTACCGGTGCGGGTGCACCCGGCCTCGGATTACGCGTCGTCCGAGCCGTCCCTGCGCGCCGGCCCGGTCCGCCACCACCCGAAGCAGCCCCGGCCTGACTGAGACGGCAGGCATCGCCGGTGGGCGAACTGGCAACTCCGTGGTCTCGGTGCCCGATGGGCCGGATCGCCGGGCTCGCCATCCGCCGGGTCAGGCCCGCTCGAGTGGGCAGGAAGAGCTGAATGCCGAGATCGTCGACGAGGAGGACCACGACCGGAACAGGGGTGCGTGATGATGACCAAGGAGCGTGTGAGCTCGTGGCTGACGGCGCCGTTCGAGTCGGGCAGCACCGACACCTCGGCGTCGCGGGTGGCCGAGCTGACCGAGGATCTGCAGCGGCTGGGCGCCGAGTACGCCAACTACCGGAAACGGGCCGAGCGGACCCGCCGGGCCGCAGCCGAGCAGGCCCACGCCCGGCTGATCACCGCCCTGTTGCCCGCCCTGGACACCCTGGACCGGGCCGAGCAGCATGGCGAGCTCACCGGCCCGCTGCGGGCGGTGGCCGACACTTTCCAGGACGCTCTGGCCAAGGTCGGCGTGGTGCCGGTGGGCCAGGTCGGAGACCGCTTCGACCCGGCCCAGCACGACGCCGTGGAGCATCACCACAGCACGGCGGCGGAAGTGCTCGAACCGGTGGTGAGCCGGGTCCACCGACGCGGCTACCGCCTCGGGGCACACATCCTGCGGCCCGCGCTGGTGGCGGTGACCGAGCCCGAGCCCGAGCTGCTCGACCCCACCGGCACCACGGACGGCACCGTTGCCGAGTCCGACAGCGGCACCGAGGATCGGGAGGGCTGATGCCGAGCCAGGAGTGGGTCGACCGAGACTTCTACGCCGATCTCGGCGTGTCCCCGGATGCGTCGGTCGAGGAGATCAAAAGGGCCTACCGTCGTCTCGCCCGGCGCTACCACCCCGATGCCAACCCCGGCGACGCCGAGGCCGAGGAGCGCTTCAAGGCCGTCTCCGAGGCCTATACGGTGCTGTCCGACCCGGACAAGCGCGCCCAGTACGACCAGGTCCGCCGGCTGGCCGCTGCCGGGAGCGGTAACGCATCCAGCGGGCCGGGCTTCGGTGCTGGGCAGGCGCGCGGCGGACCGACCGGTACGACGTTCGTGGATCTGGGCGACCTGTTCGGCGTCGGCGGCGCGGGCATGGGGCTCCGCGATGCCGAGGCGCTGTTCGACAGCCTGTTCGGCAACGCGACGGGCAGGCGTGGGTGGCATACGGCACCACAGCAGAGCCTGGATGTCGAGGCCGAGCTGACCCTGGACTTCCGCACCGCGGTCCGCGGAGGCACCGTGACGGTGGAGTTGACCGACGAGTCCGGGTCCCGGACCCGGGAGGTGCGGATCCCGGCCGGGGTGACCGACGGGCAGCGACTCCGCCTGCGCGGGCAGGGTCACTCCGCTGGCCGGCAGGGGCCGACCGGCGACCTCTATGTGCGACTTCGGGTGCTGCCGGACCCAGTGTTCGGCCGCAGCGGCAACGACCTGACGCTGACCTTGCCGGTCACCGTGCCGGAACTCGTCCTCGGCGGTCAGGTCACCGTGCCGACCCTGGACGGCACCGTCGCGGTGCGCATCCCGGCCGACAGCCGTCCCGGACGCACCCTGCGAGTGCGCGGGCGCGGCGTACCCGCTCCCCACGGCGCCGGGGATCTTCTGCTCACCCTGGACGTGGCCCTGCCCGAGCAGCACAACCCGGCCGCCCGCGACGCACTCCGCGCCTACGCCGAGGCCACCCGCGACTTCCAGCCCCGCCGCGCGCTCGACCGCCCCCGGCGCCACGCCGCCTGAGAGCCGTGCACCGCTGTCGTCGGACCCCGCCGGGGTCGCGCCGCCCGGTGCTCAGGGGGTCGCGGGGCCCTCGGTCGGAAGCCACCGTAGTGCGTGCTGTCAAGCAGCGGGAGGTGCCGCCCGGTGGACCCGCCGACGGCGAGGTTTCGGCATGCGGAGTCATGGCAGGGACCGTGCCTACCGGTACACCGAGCCGGGTCTCTGTGAGCAACGCCGGGTCATAGGACTGTCCTTCCGAGGTATCCGCAGTGCGTGTTCTGCCACCGCATGCCGCTGCTCGAAAGGACCGCCTGTGCGCGATGACATCGTGACGACGGAGCGGCAGACTGCCGTCATCGGAGTTCTCTGTGACCGTGGATGGCCCGCGGAGCTGATGCGGCCGCTGGCCGAGTCGGTGTCGACTGTGCTCGCCCGGCGAGTCAGTTCGCAGGTCGGTTGGCGGCTCGAGGTGCGGGCCGAGGAACTCACGCTCGACGCTGACGGCAAGATACCCATGGAGCGCATGGCCACGCAGCGACTCACCGACGAAGGCTGGGACTACCTGCTGTTGCTGACCGACCTGCCGCGATTGCAGCGCACTCGTCCGATCCTCGCCGATATCGACATGGAGCACCGGGTGGGTTTAATCTCGCTGCCCGCGATCGGCTGGCTGCGCCTGCGCCAGCATCTTGCCGACACCGTGGTACACGTCATCGGCGTGCTGACCTCCGGCGCGCGGCATGCGCTGCCCGGGTCGGGGCGGGGTAAGCACCATGTCCGCCGACGCCCGACGGAGATCACCACACCGGTGCGGCAGGTTCCCTCGGAGGATGGCCACGCCGAGGTGTGCCTGGTGCTGACCGGTGTTCGCGGCTGGCTGCGGTTGTTGTTCGGCATGGTGCGGGACAACCGCCCCTGGCGCCTGGTACCGAGCCTGTCCAAGGCCCTGGCGGCGGCCGCGGCGGTGGCCTCATTCGGCATCTTCTATCCGACGATCTGGGGGATGGCCGATGCCCAAAGCCCCGCGCGCCTCCTCGTGATCAGTGCACTGGCGGTCACGGCGATGGTGGCGTGGCTGATCATGCACCACGGGCTGTGGGAACGCCCCCGAGAGAGCGAAGAGCGCAGACACACGCTGCTCTACAACACCGCCAGCGTGCTCACGCTGAGCCTAGGTGCGGCCTGCGCGTACTTCGTACTCTTCGTGCTGTTGCTCCTGGCCGCCATGATCGTGATCTCTACCAGCTACCTGCGGTCCCACCTCCAGCATCCGGTCACCATGAGCGACTACATCGCGCTCGCCTGGCTGGCCGGCTCCATGGGGACCGTGGCCGGAGCAGTCGGCTCCACGCTGGAAACGGACGAGGACATCCGCCACGCCGCCTACAGCAAACGCGAACGGCAACGCCGGGCACGCCGCCACGCCGAACAAACACGCGACCACGGCACCGAGACCTGACCCCTCCGGCCGGCAGGCCGGTGAAGCTGGCCAGTCAGGGACGGAACACCCGGGTGTACACGCCAGCAGCTCGTCGGTCATCGTGTCGAGGTCGAGTCTGTTCTCGACCGCGGTGAGCTGATCGGGCGTGCTGAACGTGGCCGGGGGGGGTGCCACCCGTCCTGGCGGGGCTTGCGATCCGACCGGGAACCGGGCGAGGTGCGCCGGGCATGAACGGCAACGACGGGTCCCGTCGGCAGCGATTACGCCGTAATCAGCCGCGACGCTGCCTCGGGCGCATCCCGCCGTCCTCGCCGGCGGTGATTACGCCGTAATCGCTTTGGTACTCCGCCCTCGTCCTCAACGGGCGCGCAACTCGCGGCCTCCTTCCGCTGACGCGTCCGCATCATGCTGCGACTGTCGCCATCCGTTCACCGGGGACGTGGGCAATCTCTAGGCGTGTCACACCCCTATGACTTAGCGACGAAGGTTCGACATGGCAGGCTGACCGCGATCCGAAGTAGCCGATAAGGGCGAAGCAGACGGAGGTCTATCCATGCCGCAGCCGCAGGTCCATCTCGTCATCTCCCAGAAGGGCGGCGTCGGGAAAACGACGCTCGCTGTCAACCTCGCCGCCGTAGTTTCCGACACCCTGGGCGGCGATCCGGCCCAGCCGCCCGTACTCGTCGCGTCGATCGATCCTCAAGGATCAGCGGTGTGGTGGGCCGAGAGGGTCGACGATGAGCAATTGCCGTTCGACTACGACCAACTCGACGACCGACCCGACGATGTCGCCAAGCTCAACAAGCTCGAGGAGTACACCCACATCTTCGTGGACGCTCCGGGGTCGCTGGCAAGGCCGGCTGTGCTGGCGCGTGCTTTGGAGGTCGCAACGGATGCGATCGTGCCGGTGATCCCGGAGCCGTTGGCCTACGGGCCGACAGAGCGCACCGTGCTCGACTTGATCCAGCCGCGGAACCTGCCGTATCGGGTGGTGCGGAATCTGTGGGATCGGCGAGACGGCCGGTTGGACATCGACGCGCTCACCGAGTGGCTGGATGGACAGGGCCTGGCCTACACCAACACCGTGGTGCGCCGGTTCAAGCTGCACACCACGGCAGCTGCCGAGGGGCGGGTGGTGACGCAGTACCCGAGCAACCGCACCGCCACCGAGGCGCGTACCGACTTCCTCGCGCTGGCCCTCGAGCTCGGCTACGGCGGGCGGGTGGCCTGATGGGTCGACGGCGCAGTATCGAAGGGTCCGCGCTGCCGAAGTCGACGACGCCCGCCACGGTTCCGGTGTCGTCGATCGCGCACAACCCGCGCAATCCACGACCGGGCTACGACGACGTGGCCGAGCTTGCCGATTCGATCAGCGAAGTTGGCCTGCTCCAGCCCCTGGGCGTGGTGCGGTACGAGACCTT
>NZ_JBHUNT010000003.1:0-909 GCF_042685745.1 Prauserella oleivorans
CCCCCCCCCCCCCCCCCCCCCCCCCCCCCCCCCCACCCCCCCCCCCCCCCCCCCCCCCCCCCCTCCCCCCGCCCCCCCCCTCCCCCCCCCCCACCCCCCCCCCCCCCCCCCCCCCCCCCCACCCCCCCCCCCCCCCCCGCCCCCCCCCACCCCCCCCCCCCCCCCCCCCCCCCCCCCCCCCCCCCCCCCCCCCCTCCCCCCCCCACCCCCCCCCCCTCCCCCCCCCCCCCCCCCCCCTTCCACCCTCCCCCCCCCCCCCCCCCCCCTCCCCCCCCCCCCCCCCCCCCCCCCCCCCCCCCCCCCCCCTCCCCCCCCCCCCCCCCCCCCCCCCCCCCCCCCCCCCCACCGTTTCCCCACCCTCCTCCCCCCTCCCCCCCTCCCCCCCCCCCCCCCCCCACCCCCCCCCCCCCCCCCCCCCCCCCCCCCCCCCCCCCTCCCCCCCCCCCCCCCCCCCCCCCCTCCCCCCCCCCCCCCCCCCATTCCCCCACCCCCCTCCCCCCCCCCCCCCCCCCCGCCCCCCCCCCCCCCCCCCCCCCCTCCCCCCCCCCCCCCCCCCCCCCCCCCCCACCCCCCCCCCCCCCCCCTCCCCCCCCCCCCCCCCCCCCCCCCCGCCCCCCCCCCCCCCCCCCCCCCCCCCCCCCCCCCCCCCCCCCCCCCCCCCCCCCCCCCCCCCCCCCCCCCCCCCCCCCCCCACCCCCCCCCCCCCCTCCCCCCCGCCCCCCCCCCCCCCCCCCCCCCCCCCCCCCCCCCCACCCCCCCCCCCCCCCCCCCCACCCCCCCCCCCCCCCCCCCCCCCCCCCCCCCCCCCCCCCCCCCCCCCCCCCCCCCCCCCCCCCCCCCCCCCCCCCCCCCCCCCCCCCCCCCCCCCCCCCCCCCCCCCCCCCCCCCCCCCCCCGCCCCCCCCCCCCC